>CBIHQL010000727.1:0-2289 GCA_966211855.1 uncultured bacterium | reverse complement strand
TGAATCAGAATATTTGCGGGCTTAATATCCTTATGAATGACGTGTTTTTGATAAAGACCATCTAAAATTGTGGCTAATGCGAGCGCTACTTGGAGAACTTCAGCGATCGCGTGAGTATCTGCTCTGCTCTGCAAAGGCAAGTAGTCTTTGAGTGGAATTCCGCCAAAATCCTCCATTACCAAAGCCAAGCGATTTTGATAAGTTTCTAGGCTATAGGGACGAATTACTCCTGGCAGATCTAAATACTTAACAATCGTGTACTGGTTTTTAAACTGAGCTAGCTCAACTAGGCTAGGACAGGGATTTTTTAGCAGCTTAATCATGACTGGCATTTGATCTGCATCCCGCCAGCCTCGGTAGACCAAGGTTCTAGAACTGGTGTAAATTAACTCACTTGTTTTATAACCGGGAATGCTGACTAATCCGTCCATCATAGATGCGAGCGCTCAGAAGGTAGCTGTTGATTGCTTAGGCTTGGAGCCGTATCATAACCTAACAATAATTCCCTACTAAAGCACAACTACAGACAGCAAGTGCTCATCAATTAATATTAAAAGCTGCGTATATTTACTGAAATATTAACATCTGATAATAGTTTGCCCCTAACTCTCAGCTGAAAAGCTAGAGGGCAGACATGGAAAGCGATCGCTCAAACTTTTCAGTTTTTAGGCAGCATTCAGAGAAACAGAATTTTCAGGGGATATCCCAAAAGGTTCTTGATAGGAATGATTTTGCATATAAGCTAAAAATTCTTGAACCAACTCGTTAAAGAATGCAAATCCTTGCTCGACAACCTCTAAAGATCTTTGGTAAGTTTCTTCAGAGACCTCAAGATTACGGAGCGTTTGCATCGACTCTGGCATGTGCAACGTATGAGTATTTTCAACCTGATTGTGGCACATACCAAAATAGCGAAGTTCTTGCCCCAGCGTAGATTGCAGTTGTAAAGCAATCGGTCTAGTAGCATGGAAAAAGACATTAGCTGTTACTTCAGCAACCTCAATTGCTACCAATTTAAGAACAGGATCACCGCCAGCAGTATAGCGCTCAAAACGGCTGTACATCGACCGAGATACCCGTGTATGTTCGCTCCAGAGAAACTGCAAGGCATCACTAAAGCGCATAGAATAATCAATGCCCAGCTTTCCCATATCTTCTATAAGCCATTGCCAATGAAAGTGCTCTTCCTCAGCATGTTGATTGACCATCTCTTGCAACGGATCGCTCGTCGGTTCCTGCTTAAAAACTCGATTACATAGTTCGCTAAAGTCCAGTGCTAAAGGAGCAATAATAGGGGCAAATGATAGCTTCTGCCGGGGATCAATCTCAGAGCTTGCTAGATACTGAAAGAACGGCTGTTGTGCAAATTCCTGATTTTTCTGCTCAATCAACTCTAGAATTGCTTGCATCTGCAATATCTCCTAATAAGATAGACATGTAAAAGTTTCTATAGCCTCTTGGAAGCAGCCTTAACTCTTGCAAAAGTTGCTAAACTGTTGCGTTATTTAGCTTATTCTCTCTAAATTATTGAGTTAATATACTTATCAGTATATTTCGCAGTTTCCTGACTACATAAACAGAGTTTTAACTTAAAAAAATTACAAAAAGAAGCCGTATAAATACGATTTATCCTGAAAACTTTGTTGGCAAATCTAATAATTTTATTTTTATACTGTCAGAGTTTATGCGGAGCTATTCCTGATTTAAGCGCTAGATCAAGGTTTGGCTACTAGTTTTTACTGGGCATTTTTTGTGGGCTAGCAATTTTAACCAACCCGGAAATAGCTCTAAGGCTGGCTGACTTTGCATTTGATGAAAAATCAGTAATTACCTCAACTCTACTTTGAACGCCTAGCCTATTAGGGCTGTTTCTGTCGGAGAAAGCGCTTAAAACTCTTCAATTAAAAGGAGTAGTATTGGTTAGGCTGACATATGAGTTGTAAGCAGTGAATAGTCATCCGTTAGTTTGGATCGTTATGGGAGTTGCGGGGTCAGGCAAGACCTCGGTAGGTAGGCTGTTGGCAGAACGGTTAGAGAGCGATTTTTTAGAAGGCGATCGCCGACATCCTGCCGCTAACATTGCCAAAATGCTGGCTCACCAACCCTTAAACGATCGCGATCGTTACCAGTGGCTTTTGGATTTAGAAGCAGACATTCAACGGTCTATCGCTCACAATCGAGAGGCAGTCATGACCTGCTCAGCGCTCAAAGTCGCATATCGTCAGCAACTCACGGCTTTAGGGAGAGTACAACTCGTTTGGTTAGATGTGCCAAAAGGAGAACTAGAAC
>CBIHQL010000726.1:0-2290 GCA_966211855.1 uncultured bacterium | reverse complement strand
CTTCCCCGTGCCTGGATTATCCGAACTGCAAGGTATAAGGTGATCGATCGCCTCCGACGACGAACCCGACTGACCGAAAAACTAGAATGGTACGCGGCATCGGGGTTAATCCCAGCCAGCGAAGAACCAACCTACGATAGTGATGAAATTGGCGACGATCGCCTGCGCTTAATCTTTACTTGTTGCCATCCCGCATTGGCGATCGAGACTCAGGTGGCTTTGACGCTGCGAATGCTGGGAGGACTAGAAACCGACGAAATTGCCCGTGCCTTTCTGGTTCCTACAGCCACAATGGCGCAACGACTGGTTCGTGCTAAACGCAAAATTCGAGACGCGGGCATTCCTTATAAAGTGCCAGAGGCAAACGATCTCATGCCTCGCATAGATGCAGTACTGACGGTAATCTATCTCATTTTTAACGAAGGCTATGCCGCAACGAAAGGGGATTTGATGGCACGAGCAGACCTCTGCACTGAAGCGATTCAGCTGGGGCACCTGCTGAGGCAATTGATGGCACCCCAATCCCCCTCTGAGGTTACGGCATTGGTCGCATTGATGTTGCTGCACGATTCACGGCGAGATGCCCGTTTAGATGAGGCAGGCGATTTGATTCTGCTGGAAGACCAGGATCGGAGTCGTTGGAACCATGCACAAATTGCTGAGGCGTTACCTCTGGTAGAAGAAGCGTTGCGGGGTGGAACGGGAGTTTATGCTTTACAAGCGGCGATCGCAGCCCTCCACTGTCAAGCATCCCGCGCCGAAGACACAGATTGGGCACAGATTGTGCGACTTTATGAGGTGTTGGAACGCTTGCAGCCTTCACCCATTGTCACCTTGAATCGAGCCGTGGCGATCGCAATGGTAGATAGTTCTCAATCGGCGTTGGGGCTGATTGATCGCCTTGCGCCAGAACTAGACAGTTATCATCTCTTTCACGCCACCCGCGCAGACTTATTCCGGCGTATTGGAGCATTAGAAGAGGCATCCCAGAGCTATGCACGGGCACTGGAACTGGTGACAAATGAGAGTGAGCGTCGCTTCCTAGAGCGGCGGTTGCGCGAAGTTCAGCCCTAATGTTTTCGCGTTCAACTTAACCAATCGAGAACTCAGATATGGATAACAACCCCAGCATCCTCTCACTTGTTTCGATTAGCACTAATGATTTTGAACGAGCGATCGCCTTCTATGACGCTGTGTTGCCGACGTTATGCTGTAAAGTTGGCGGGTGACGATGGGGTGCGCCAAGTGGCAGCAATTCTCGGTTTAAAGCACAAGAGTCAGGAGGTTCGCGATCGCGTCAATCAGGTGCTGGTCAACTATCGGGCAAAATCGGTACTGTTGGACAAGAACATCCTGAAGTTAATATGGATTCTCTAGATTCCGGCTACACATAAAGCATCGACCAATCATCCCCATTGCGTCAAAGACTTCACTCGTTTTCGGCAGATGCTTAGACCACTCGGAAACCGCAGTCTGCAGTTCCTCCAAACTCTCAAACACTCGCCATCTCAACGTATCCTTGAGAGCTAACCACAGCTGTTCTATGGGATTGACTTCTGGGCAGTAAAGCGGCTGAAACGCTATAGCCCTACGTATCTGTGTTAGGACGCTATTCTAGAAGTAGAGAAAGTGAGAACAACCATGCCTGCTCCTTACAGCTATGACCTCCGCCAAAAAGCGATTGAAGCTTTTCAAGGTGGAGAACGCAAAAGAGCTGTCTGTCGGATGTTCAACATCAGTTGCAATACGCTAGACCTATGGCTGAAACGGCAAGCGGAAACAGAGGACTATCAAGCAATTACCCAGTTCCAGCAGAGGTGTCGGCATAAGATCACAGACTGGGAACGCTTTGAGGAATTTGTCCGCAAGCATGGAGGCAAGACCCAACGTGAAATGGTGCAGTTGTGGGGAGATCATGTGACGCAGCAGAACATTAGTGATGCACTAAGCAAGTTGGAGTTGAGTCGCAAAAACAGACGTACGGCTACCGACAACGAGACGAACTCAATCGTCAAGAGTTTAAGGAGCGATTGAAGCACAAGGAGCCCCATCAGATGGTCTATGCGGCTGAAGTAGGCATCGATAATCGAGCCGATTATCCCTATGGTTACTGCAAAGTGGGAGAACGCTTCTACGCCCTCAAGTCGAGCAAGCGAACCGAGCGAGTTAGTTGGGTTGCCGCCTTGAAAGCAGGATCTTGTTTGCACCCATGATCTTTGAAAGGTCTTGCAACCGATGCCTGTTTGAGATGTGGTTAGAGGAGTGCCTAGTGCCTCAACTGCAGCCAGGG
>CBIHQL010000725.1:0-2294 GCA_966211855.1 uncultured bacterium | reverse complement strand
CCTGGCAATGCTGAAAGTCCTCTTCATAGCGGTGCCAAAACTCAGTTGCCGATCCCGTCTCCATGACGCTACCCTGGACTTCGCTCCAAGACCAGTTGTTTTGAGGTTGGTCAACACCGTTATATCCCCCCTCACTCTGATAACCGGAGGTGGCAACTCCCCACAGGAAGGATTCAGGTTTTTGGATCAAGTTATCTCGCATAAGGCTCTGGTCGTCTTGCATCTTGAGAAACAGAATGAAGTTGCCAGTTATTTAAGACATACTCAGCAATATTGAGAGCAGCTTGAGGTTCGCCAATTTCGAGAGCAGCTTGACGCATTTCTGCCAAACGCTCTGGATGTTGCAGCAGATAGCGCACGGCGGGCGTGACCATTTCTAACAATCGCAGTTGCACCCCAGCTCCGGCAGCGGCAATCACATCAGCATTTTGCTCTTCTTGCCCCGGAATGGGATCAACAATCACCATCGGGGTGCCACGAGCTAGAATTTCGCTGGTAATGAGGCCACCAGCTTTGGTAATGATCAAATCACTGGCAACAATTAGATCATCGACATAATCAATCATGCCCAATTTTCGCAGTTTAGTCTGCGGGGTGTCTTCTAGATCAGCAGTTGCCTCTAATAAATCGCCATTGCGACCAGCCACCAACACGATCATGCATGCATCTGAGTACTCCAAAAGGCTGGATACCATTGTGTGGACTCGGCGGGGATTTAGACCTCCCCCAAAAAGAGTAACAATCGGCACATCAAGAGGTAGATCATGGCGCGATCGCACTTCTGTTTTTGATTTGGGCTTGGTACTCTCTAGATGAATAGGGATGCCAGTGGTATGGAGTAGATTGCGGTCAACCCCCCGCTGGATGAGAAAATTGACACTCAGATCATTAGGTAAGAAATAACCATTCACACCATAGTTAATCCAAGTGCTGTGGGCGATCGTGTCAGTAATGACTACATATTGAGGTGTTGAGATTTTGTCTTCTTGATCTAGCAGTTGCAGTAAGCGACTCGGAATCTGCTGCACACAAACCACCACATCTGGATTGGCATCTTTGACGAAATGCCCCAGCTTTCTAAAAAAGGGACGCTCTAGTCTGGCCCAAGTGAGGTTATTGTCGAGCGATCGCTCTAGGTCGTCTACATCACTGCCTTCATAAAAGGCTTTGTAGAGTAGGGGAACCTTTTCACTCAGTTGCTCGTAAAGCTGAGTAATTGCATTTCGATACACAGAACTCGCATAATAAAGGGCGTCTGCGCTCTGCACTTCTACGTCAGAAAATGGGTCAGACTTGGCAAGACGCTTAAAAGCTTCTTCTAGGGCTTTGGCAGCGCTGACATGGCCTGATCCTAAAGAAGAGTACAAAATCAAAATTCGTGTCATGAGGGCTTATTAAAAATCAAGGTATCTAGATCATCGATAACATGCGTTGAAAGTTACTACCGTATCCCGGCTTTCAAGGTTGTCTGCCAATTGAGATAGTTGTTCATGCACCACCAAACCTGGAACCAGTTTTTAGAAGAGTTGCCCTTAATCTTAGCCGGGCCAATTCTACAACGTACTGAGCCGGATGAGGTGACGGTTTGGTTGGCTCTAAAGCAAGCCTGCCATGTGGAGCTTAAGGTTTATGAGACGACCGATGGCGGGGAAAATTTAGCGGCGTGTCAGTTTGTTGGCGATCGCTCTACCGTGGCCTTAGGAAAATCGCTGCATGTCGTTGCAGTCACGGCTCGCTCCATCACAGGGCAGTATTTAGTGAGCGATCGCATATACGCCTACGACCTAGACTTTACCCCTCTTGACTTACAACCCTTCTCAGCAGAATCTACCCCTTCAGATTCTCTAAGCCCCTTAAATTCTCCCCTAGTGGAGGACGTTGATTCTGATTCCCCCCAAGGTTGGGGGGCTAGGGGGGCAAAAGCTGAGGACGTTGATTCTGATTCCCCTCAAGGTTGGGGGGCTAGGGGGGCAAAAGCTACCCTAACTTCAACTCCACAAACTCTCCGTCAGGCGTTGTGTTCTGGTCGGTTTCCTCAAGTTGACATCAGTTACTTTCCCCACCAAAAACCAACGTTTGTATTACCGCCCCAGCAGATCCAAGATTTGCGAATGGTTCAGGGTTCGTGTCGCAAACCTCACGGTGAGGGTTTTGACGCTCTCGCCATCCTAGATTGCTTAATTGCAGAAACGGCGGCTTATCCTCGGCAGCGCCCTCAGCAGTTATTTCTCACGGGCGATCAAATTTATGGCGATGATGTGGCTGATCCTTTGTTGTGGGTTGCTAGCTGGCTA
>CBIHQL010000724.1:0-2299 GCA_966211855.1 uncultured bacterium | reverse complement strand
AATTCCGTTGGCTTCTATTTTGCGCGATCGCCAAACCATGCCTGCCCCGCGAGATCTGCGCCCCGAACTCAGCCCAGCGGTGAATCAAGCCGTGATGCGGGGGATGGCGGTAGAAGCTCAGTATCGTCCGGCAACCATAGATGAGTGGCTAGCGATGTTACCCGCTGCTGAACCTCTCAACCCTGTAGCTGTGGTGACTCCTGCGACTCAAACAGTAGCGACAGTAGCAGTGGCTCCAGTGCATCGAGGTGAGGTTCCACAACGCCCCGTACCAACTGCTGGAGAACGACCCGCAGTGATTCCTCGACCGCGATCGCAAACTCCGGTGCCGTTAGTATTGGGTGGAGTGGCTGTAGCGACGTTGGCATTAGTGGCGATCGCAGCGACGGTCTTTAAACCCAAACAACCTACCTCTGACCCGGTAATCGTGAGTCAACCAAGCCCGACAGAGAGTGTGCCAAGCCCGACGCCTTCTGTATCACCGTCCCCAATTGTCGAATCTCCCTCACCCTCACCCTAGTCCAGAACCGATTGCAGAATCTCCTTCACCATCGCCAACCGTAGAGCCTACACCCCCACAACCCAGCCCTACTCAACCTCCGAGTGGAACCATAACGCCGGGTGGCAGTGTGTCTGTGCCCGGTATCCCGACAGGAGCGTCGGAGCGGCAGGTGACAGAACGCTTGGGTGCGCCTGCGAGTGACCAGGTGGGATATTGGCCCAATACTCGCTCGGTATTGTATGACCTGGGGAATGGGGTCAACCTCGGTTACAGCTACGATCGCGACTCAAATCGGGTAAGGCAAACAGAAGCGTCATTTCCGCAGTCGGCTGATCCGCTAGTGATGCGAGTAACGCTGAATGGAATGCTCAGCGGGAGATCTAGTGAGGAGATTGAAGCAGCATTACAACAAGTACGCGATCGCCAAACCAATCAATATTCGTTTTCACAAAATGGTGTGGAAGGCGTGATCCAGAGAGATGAGCGCGATCGGATTTACATCGGTGTGTGGGATACGGATTTGCATTAGTGGTGAGCTAGCTTGCAGCCTCTACTCCTCTCTTAATTTCTTTAGTTCTTCAGGGGTAAAGGGGTTTTTACCTGCTTTCAGGGCTGTGACCCAACTTTGTCGCTGTGCTTTATCTTCTTTGTCATCAGTCCAAGCGATAAAGGCTTGGAAGTCTTCAATTGCTCCCTGAGGATTGCCTGTCAAAGCTCTTGCTAGCCCACGACTATCCCGAATCATGGCATCGTCAGGCGCAAGAGAGATAGCTTGCTCACAGGTTTGGACGACGGCTTGAGCGGTACCATTTAAGCTGCCTTCCCAACAGACCGAGTTTAACAAATCCGTCGAAACTGAATCTGGATCGAGTTTTTGAGCTTTGGTATAGGTGGCGATTGCTTCCTTAAAGTTCTTATTCTCTACAAAACTTTGTGTCTTTTGAGCTAAGGTAGCAGCAACCAGCTGTTTGGCTTTATTTTCTGGATTGATTTTTAGGCTTGGGTCAAGTTTGACGGCTTCATGAAACTTGAAAATGGCACCTTGAAGATTTTGCTGCTGAGCAAGATCTTCACCTTTGGTTATAAGGTGCTGGCTTTGAGCTAAATCATGTGCTCTTTGTTTAGGTTGTAGTTGTAAATCAGAGTTCCATGCTAAAGCTTGATGAAACTTATTCATAGCAGGCTTAATATTACCTCTTCTAGCCAGCTCTTCTCCTTGGTTTACTAAGGCCAGAGCTGCTGAAAGTTTCAGCTTCGGGGTCTGACAAACCTTGAGGTCGCTGAGTACCTCAGGGTGACTAGTTAAGTAGGAATGCAACCAAGTGCACCCCCTAACCAGTAACTGAGCTAAATCATCTACCGGTAACAGGTATACTCCTTGTCTCTTGGAGAGGACCGCGATAGTTTGACCGCTAGGACTCAAGACACCAATGCCGTTAAACTCTGCTATGGGCCTACCAGACAAGTTCCATATCCGAGTCGTCTTATCTTCTGAAGTTGTAATAATTCGTTTTCCATCTAGGCTAAAGTTAGCACTATATACATACCCTTGATGACCTTTAAAATCTGCTACTTGTTTGCCAAGTAAATTCCATAGTCGAGCAGTACTATCAGATGATGCTGTAACAATATACTTTCCATCTGGGCTAAAGCTAGCCGTTCTAATATAACCTTGGTGTCCTTCTAGTTGCTGTAGAAGATCACCTTTGCTATTCCATAAGTAAGCATTTCTATCATCTGATGCTGTAACAATATACTTTCCATCTGGGCTAAAGCTAGCCGCATTGACCTCATCTT
>CBIHQL010000723.1:0-2300 GCA_966211855.1 uncultured bacterium | reverse complement strand
GCTGAGAGTGCCACATAGGGAAACCGCGATCGCTTTCTTTAAAAATGGGCCGCTAACTACCAATAGAAAACTAAGAAAGGCAATTGCCCATAACCAGATTCGACGCATAAATGACCTCATTTAGGTGAATAAAGAGCGATCGCAATAACTAGCTGAATTAAAAGCCACTCATTATCCAAAAGCTTTTACTCAGTGTTTTGACAACGAGAAATCACTAAAGTCTAGATGGCGAAATTATTTAGACAAAAGTGATAAAAACTCCTACCTCAAAGACTCAAGCACAATAGCAGTTGCTAGAAAAGTGAAAGTCAGAATTGCTAGGCGTGAAAATAATTGAGTCAATAAGGGCAAGATTAACTCTATTAAATGAGAGGCTCCAAAGAGAGCAGAGAGAAGGCAAGCGATCGCAAAGCCATAACACAAGAATAGAAATATCTTTAGTATTCTTAATGCCCATTTAAGTAGGGGACTACAATCTGCTTTCACTATCGTCACCTCACCAGGTAGATGCATTGCAGGCATAGCAGAATGAATTTATTATTTGAGGCTTTAGCTAATCGGTTGACCAGCTCGAAAGCATGGAAAAATCCTAAGTGCAACCATTCATAAGAGCAATACACAATAGATGTCACATTTGTGTACTCATTTAAGGTCGTGATTTAAAGCACCTAGTTCTTTTGGCTTTCGGATAGTATTTTCCGTAGCTAGGGCGCATGACACGATGAACCAGCAAGAATTTATCGACATCTACAATCGGCTAGGGCCTAAATGCCAGGAAGTATTGCGGCAGAAATTGTCAGGAAAATCTAACCAAGCGATCGCAGAAGCTTTAGGAATTGGCTCGGAAGCAACAGTGCGGAAGCATATTAGCCGTGCCTATGATCGCTTCGGTATGCAACAAGAAGATCAAAAGGCGAGTTGGGCAAAGCTACATGCTTATTTTTCTCAGTACATGCCCAATCTTACTGTCGGTAAAGTACCTCAGCCTGCCTCATCTTCACCTTCTTGGGTGGGCCGCTCTACAGAGCTTGTAAAACTAAAACAATGGACAGTTGAAAACCACAAAATCTTGATGATTGTTGGGGAAGGAGGAGTTGGGAAAACCAGCCTGGCTCAGCGATACCTTGCTAATACTGACTTTGAAAAAAGACTAGATCTTAAAATTGCTCTAGAATCTGCGAATTTGTGTAGTGCCGCATCGATTGTTCAATCCTGGCTACAGCAGGAGTTTCAAGAAGACACGCCTAGAGAATTTACTCTCGCACTCAGTTTGCTGGAGAAGAAATTACATCAAATAAAAGCTGTAATCTTTATCGATAACTTAGAGCCTGCCTTATATAACGGTTGTTTTTTACCAGATTGTAGAGACTACATAGAACTGCTTAGAGTACTCAGTGACCCTCGCATTCAAGGAGTCACAATCATTACCAGTCGAGAAAAGTTAAAGGAACCTCAGCTTAGAGGAATTCAGACTTGTACTTTGACTGGCTTAACACTGGAAGATTGGCAAACCTACTTTGGCAGTTCTGGAAAAGAACGAGCTGCTCTTGAAGAGATGCATCGTTTCTATAACAACGGTAATGCACTGGCAATGGATTTACTGTATCGCCAAATTGAGGATGAATATGATGGTGAAATTAATGATTTTTGGCAGAATCATTTGGAAAAAATTCGTCAAGTAGATAATTTTTTTAACCTAATTAACAGTCAGCTAAACCGTTTAAGTGCTCATTCAACACTTGCTTATCGACTGCTCTGTCGCCTTTCAGCTTGTCGTTATCAACAGATTGAGTGGCTTTCTGATAGCTGTATACAAGCTTTGCTCTGGGATGCTATGCCTGACGAGCAACTGAGGATTGTACGGCGTTTGTGTGATGCTTCGCTTCTACAATCTCAGCGTGGCAAGTATCGGATGCACCCAGGAATTCGAGCTGTTACTCTCAAAAGGCTCCAAGCAAGTGCTGAGTGGGAAAAGGCCCATCGTAGGTTGGCAGAGTACTGGCTCAACAGCGTAGAACAAGTACAAACACCGCAGGAAGGCTGGCAGGTATTAGAAGCCTACTACCACGGATTAGCGATCGCAGATGCTAATGTTGCCTGGGATGCGCTACGCCGCCCCGCAATGCCGAATTTACCAGAGGAGCTCTTTCTCTACTTTTTGTCCTGGGGCTACATTCGCACTATTTTTGAGCTAGCTCAGGCTTTAGTTGGTAAGGTTTCGGCTGATCGCGACCCTAGTCTATATCGTTGCCTTGGTGATTGTCATGCTTATTTAGTGACAGATGGATTTGAAATTGCAC
>CBIHQL010000722.1:0-2302 GCA_966211855.1 uncultured bacterium | reverse complement strand
AGAAGTTGGATGCAGCTCAACAAGCTTATTATCGTGGCTTGTCTTGCCGTTGTGTTGGTGATTATGAGGGAGCGATCGCTTACTACACCCAAGCCTTAGGTCTAAAACCCAAATTTGCGCGTGCTGCCTATAGCCGCGCCAATGCCTGGGTTGAGCTGCAAAAATATGATTGGGCGCTACACGACTATAATCAAGCGCTACAGTGGCGACCCAACCTTAAAGGCGCTCACTACAACCGCGCCAATACCAAGTTGCAACTAGGCGATCTTTGGGGAGCTATTGCAGACTACAATCGAGCACTTCAACGCGATCCTTATTATGCCGAGGCTTACAGTAATCGCGGCTATACCTTACTAAAGTTGGGTGAACAACAAGCTGGAATGGCAGATTTACAGAGAGCAATGACCCTATTTTTGCAACAGAGCGATCGCGGCAGTTATCAAAAAGTGCAGCAATTTTTACAGCCCGATCAAATACTTAACTTGCGATCGCTTAACTTTATTTCTTAAATATTGCAGAGCAGCTTTTAAGCTTTAATTTAATTCAGTTCTATGAGGGTGGCTCGATCGCCCTTTTTTTATTGGCCTCAACAGCAAAATGTGCTCCTGTGAATCGTGCGAGGCCCAAATTATCAACTTTCGCTGCGATCGTCAGGCCAAGACCTAAGATATTAGGACTGAGTTGAAAAGGCGTAACATGCGAATTTTGGTTATGGGGGGGACGCGGTTTATTGGTGTTCACCTCACACAACTACTTGTAGCTCAAGGTCATGAGGTAGTTTTATTTAATCGAGGCAACAAACCTGCGCCTGTGGCAGGTGTGCGGCAGATTCACGGCGATCGCACCGATCCTGATCAAATTCACGCGGCCCTCGCAAGTGAAACTTTTGATGTCATTTTTGATAATAATGGTCGCGAATTGAGTGATACTCAGCCTTTAGCCGATTTATTTAAAGGCAAAGTTCAACAGTTTATCTATATGAGTTCGGCAGGGGTTTATCTCAAAGCTGACCAAATGCCCCATAAAGAGGGTGATCCGGTAGACCCTAAAAGCCGACATCGGGGCAAGCACGATACCGAAACCTATCTGGCGGAGCAAGGAATCCCCTTTACATCCATCCGACCTACCTATATCTATGGGCCACAGAACTATAACGATTTAGAAGCTTGGTTCTTTGACCGGATTGTTCGCGATCGCCCGATTCCAATTCCGGGCAATGGTCTGCACATCACGCAACTTGGTCATGTCCATGACTTAGCGCAGGCAATGGTCAATGTGCTAGGGAACTCTCAGGCAATCGGGCAAATTTACAATATCTCTGGCGATCGCTATGTCACGTTTGACGGTCTGGCTAGAGCTTGTGCGATCGCTGCCGGGAAATCACCAGACTCACTTCAAATCATCCATTACGACCCCAAGCAATTTGATTTTGGCAAACGCAAAGCCTTCCCCTTAAGAACTCAGCATTTCTTTGCCTCCGTTGAGAAGGCGATCGCTCAACTCAATTGGCAACCCAAATTTGACTTGGTTGCTGGGCTCAAAGATGCTTTTCAAAACGACTACTTAGCGACTGGACGCGATCGGGCTGAGATTGACTTCTCTGTGGATGACGAAATTTTGCAAAAGTGATGAAACGTTCTTGGCATTTCCTGGCTCTATTGGGGGCGATCGCGATCGGTGCAGGTCTACGTTTTTGGCACCTCGACGCTAAACCCCTATGGCTCGATGAAGTCATTACGGCAATTTTTAGCTTAGGGCTCACTTATGACGATGTGCCGCTAGAGACCCTTTTCTCACATACCGTTTTAGAGCAGATTTTTACACTCCAACCGACGACAACTTGCCCGGAAATTCTCCACACAGTCAGTACTCAGTCTGTGCATCCACCGTTGTTCTTCTGCCTCATGCATCGTTGGTTGCATATGGTCTCCCCCTTGGGGCAGTCGTGGGTTTGGGAGTTGCGAGCTTTACCCGCCATATTTGGTGTTACGGCGATCGCGGCTCTCTATCTTCTCAATCGTAAAGCGTTTTCCCCAAAAGCAGGGTTGGCAGGGGCAGGCTTAATAGCCGTGTCTCCTTTTGCAGTCTATCTCTCTCAGGAAGCGCGTCACTATACCCTACCGATGCTGCTGATTATCTTAGCGTTGGTGTGCTTAGTGGAAATGCAGCGCGACATCGAACAAACTCGTCCCTTCCGACCTTTAATTTGGCTGGGATGGATAGCCATCAACGGCATCAACTTTTATGTTCATTACTTTTCCTTAATTGCCTTTACTGCCCAAGCTACAACTCTGCTAGGGAT
>CBIHQL010000721.1:0-2307 GCA_966211855.1 uncultured bacterium | reverse complement strand
CAACCTGATACCGCTTCTACCCAAGTGATTTCTCGCGATCGCCATGCTTACTTCTTAGAAGTGCTGGCCCTATTAGCCGCTTCTATTGAGCGCTTTGCCGTAGAAATTCGTAACTTGCAGCGCACTGACGTTTTAGAAGTTGAAGAATTTTTCTCAAAAGGGCAAAAAGGCTCTTCGGCGATGCCCCACAAGCGTAACCCGAGTCGCTCTGAGCGCCTGACGGGAATTGCCCGCGTCATTCGGGGTCATGCAATGGCGGCTCTCGAAAACGTTGCTCTGTGGCACGAACGGGATATTTCTCACAGCTCTGTAGAGCGGGTAATTTTCCCTGATGCTTGCACGCTGACCCACTTCATGTTGGTCGAAATTACTGACCTCGTGAAGAACCTGCTCGTCTACCCCGACAACATGGCTCGCAACATGAACGTCTACGGGGGCGTTGTGTTCAGCCAGCGTGTAATGTTGACGCTAGTCGAAAAAGGGATGCTGCGGGAAGATGCTTACGCAGTCGTGCAGTCTTGTGCTCATACTGCTTGGAACCAGCAAGATGGCAACTTCCAAGAGTTGATCAGACAAGAGGCCCGCGTCAATCAATACCTCACGCCTCACGAAATTGAAGCGTGTTTTGACCCGACACATCATCTGCGCAATCTAGATCAGATTTATCAACGACTGGGCATTTAAGATTCAGTAGTGTAAATCTGCCCTAGTTTCTGAGAAAAGGCGTGGGAGCGATCGCCTTAGCGGAGTTCCACTTCCACGTCATACTCATACCCCTTAAAGTTGGACTCAAATGCGATCTTGTAGGTGCCAGTAGCCGGGAGTTGACCGCTCCAGCTTTCGCGGGTGTCTCCGTAATGCCCAGGGATTACAGGTTCACCATCCGGCCCAAAAAACATGGGGAAGACGGTTCGGTGGTTGGTAATCGAGAGGGTTTGCCCAGTCTCGGCGTTAAAGGTGTATTCGTGACTGCCACCACCAATAATTTGGTCGGCGATCGCAACGGTTCCTCCTTGGCTAGGGAACTGAATACGGGCATTCTTCAAATTGCAAGAGCTACGAGTCCGATTTTTGGCAATCCAACCTTCAATGGGCAAGTCTCCAGATGCTTTAATCTCTAACCAACCGTCTTGCTCGTTACTCACGATTACCCAACTGCCATTGTTGATTTTGCCAACCACATTATCGGCTTCGGCATTGGGGCTAGAGCGAACATTCAGTGGCGGGTTGGGGTCATCAACAATGGCCTGAGTTGTAGAGCAACGCTCAGTTTCTATAGAGGCCACAGCATTTTGCGCCTGGGGTGTGTTTTGCGGCGAAAAAGATTGAGCTTTGGGTGGGGGTGAAGCCGGAGTTGGCGAAGGACTGGGGCTGCTGGTAACCGTGGGGGAAACGGCAGGCGCATTAGGTGGCGTGGAGTTGATCTCTGAGGATCTGGTACACGACACACTTAAACTCAAGGTCAGCGCCATCAAACTAGCTCGAAGCAATCCCTGATATGCGGCGGACATCATAATGAACACCCTTGTTGGTAGAGAGTTTCCCAGATTGAGTGAGCTAGGTTAATTTAGCTGTACCGAAAATGCGTAATCATACTTCTGAGTGTCTGATTGCAACTTCAGGGTGTAGACTCCGCTTAACGGTAATTTTCCACTCCAACGAGTTTTAGCAGCCGGATTACTATTTTTGAGAGTGCTGCCATCGGGGGCAGTGATTACTGGCAAAGGGCCGAGGCCACCTGTCTCAATGGTGAGGGTTTGCCCTTGAACGCCGCTGAGCCGATAACGGTGAAAACCGGGGCCTGTAAACCGACCTGCGATCGTGGCTGGCAAATTGTCAGGTGGAAAAGTAATTTGCTCAGTCTTTTGCGCGTAGTTGGTTGCGGTCAGCCCTTGTCGCTCAATTGCTGCTTTAACTACTGGTGTTAACTTCTCTCGCCAAAAGCGAATATCCGGAAAACCATTCACCTGGTTTAAAACTTCCTGCCACGTACCTTGATGCAAGGCTTCTTGGGCCGTGTTAAATTGGGTCGCTGCTAATTGCCAATCTTGCTGCCATTGCACGATCGCAGCTTGAGCGGCTTCGTAGCTGGGGCTGCTGTTGGAGATCGATTCAGCAAGGGCGATCGCAACCTCTAAATTTCCGGCTTGATATTGCTCGGTGGCAGCCTTTAACGTGCTAGAGTCTGCTGCACCATTATTGGCAGGAGTGGTGGGCACACAGTGGGTGTAAGTGCGTGATTTATAAACCCAGCCTGCTGTAGGAGCTTGAATTTGTAACCATTCTCCTTCTGTGGCAGTGACAACT
>CBIHQL010000720.1:0-2334 GCA_966211855.1 uncultured bacterium | reverse complement strand
TTGGCGATCGGTACCACGATGGTTTGCAAGTACCACTGCTGGAAGGCTCGGTATTGGCTATTGCTAGGGCGATGCAGGTCAAGAATTGCGGCCTTAGCACCTGGTTTCAGCACCCGATAAATTTCTGCCAAACTGCGAGGAATATCGGTGACGTTGCGCAATCCGTAGCCCATCGTAGCAGCATCGAAGAATTGATCGGCAAACGGTAGATTGAGGGCGTCAGCTTCAACCCACGTGATTGGTAAAGCGTGAAAACGTTCGGCTTGACGCTGCTGGGCGATCGCTAACTGAGCTGCCGAGAAATCAGCACCAAAGACTTGCCCTGTGGGGCCAACCACTTCTGCCAGTCGCTGGGCTAAATCGCCACTGCCGCAGCACAAATCCAGACAGGTATCGCCGGGTTTGCAGCCACTCCACTTCACGGTCATCTGCTTCCAAATGCGATGTTGACCGAAGCTCATCCAATCATTGAGTTGATCGTAGATCGGAGCAATTCGGTCGAATAACGCTTGGATCGGAGCTGCATCGGCTGGGTTTTGCAACTCTAGAGACGGGGTGGCGCTAGAAGCATCAACCAGCGGTTCCTGAAGAGAAGGGCGATCGGGTGTCATTGCTACACTGTTCAGACAAAGTAAAGTGAGGCTGTGTACCTAGCCTACTATTCTCGTCCTAAATGCAGAACAAAACCCCAAGATTTCGCTGGGTTAATCTCCTCAAAACCACCAGGCTAAACGACAGGTCGGTAGTAGCGCGTGCAAGTTAAGGCGATCGCAACTTGCTGAGCCGAAAGATGAATCAAAGTCAGCTCATCTTCTCGCAGTTTGCAGGGTTGCTTCCATTGCAGGGACAGCATCGCCAGCACTTCACCTCGATAGGTGACCGGAATAATCAAATGAGCCTGGATGCCAGAGCTTTGATAATGGGGCAGCTCTGCTAGAGCCGGATCGCTAGGGATATTAACGGCAACTTGCATTTGCTGGCTGTTCATCGCTGTCTGAGCCAGAGGATCTTGGGTAAGCCAGTTATCTAGATTGCTGTTGGGGCTGTAATTACCTTGGGCGGCAACTAAGGAATTCCCCTCCACCAGTTGCAAAATGCAGCCATCTGCCGAGAAATTTTTGCCAAAAGCGATCGCGAGCGGTTCCAAACAACCTTCTAGGCTAGAAGATTGCTGAGCGACTTGAACAATCGTGAACAGGAGATTGTTTTGAGCTTGGGCACGTCGGAGTTCTTCGGTGCGTTGCTTGAGCAGCTCGTATGTTTCGGCTGCCCTCTGTACCACAGCCTTGAGTTCGTTAGGATCCCAAGGCTTGGTGATGTACTTATAAACTTGTCCAGAGTTGATTGCCTCCACGAGATCTTCCACATCCGTAAATCCGGTGAGGATGATCCGCATTGTGTTGGGAAACTGAGGCACGGTTTTGCTGAGGAACTCTGTGCCCTTCATCTCCGGCATCCGTTGATCAGAGATAATTACGGCAACTTCGCCTTCCGTTGCTAGAACGTCCAGCGCCAGTACCCCGCTCTCAGCTCTCAAGACTTGAAAATCACGACGAAACGTGCGGTAGAGCAGATCTAGGTTATCTGGCTCGTCATCTACCACGAGCATTTTGGGTTTTTGAGGTTTGTCTAAGCTCATTAATTGGCGGCTAATGCTATCAAGTTCGGGGATGGCGTTGTTCATGAGCGGTGTCGGAGACTCCTAGGGCAAATGTTTAGACGAGCAACTCATCCGCTTCTCTTCAAAGTTCCCAAAAAATTGAGATCAATTGTCAGAGGAGACAGCAGAAATTGCTTGAAGGTGAAAATTATCAGTGAAGCGAATTTTGCGTAGCGTTTAGTAATAGTGATCAACAAAGATAAGCAGAAAAACCTAACTAGATCGCACAGTAAAAATTATTGCCATTTAGATAGGCTCAGGTCATTTCTCCGGAGCCAATATCTACAACTGGGCAAGATAGATGTAACTAATGTGACTAAAGTTTAGCGGCTTTTTTTCCGGCAAACCTATAAAGCTTTGAATAATTTTGATATTCAAGATTCAGGAGTTAGGACAGGCGCTGTAATAATCGTTAATTCTTCGGGGTATGCAGCCCAAAAACTGGGTTCTACAACAGATTCTGAAGGGTAGGAGTATTGAGGTAGATGGCTGATATAGCCGATATAGTCTGCCATCATAAAGTAAACTGCCATGATTGCAGCCGCAGCGATCGCGACTAGACAGCCAGCCAGCATGAGAGAAAATTCTTGATGCACAAATGCCTCTTGCATCAAATGCAAAGACCAAGAGACTAAGGCAATTACAATAGTCAGGACGGCTAGAACAATCAGAGC
>CBIHQL010000719.1:0-2334 GCA_966211855.1 uncultured bacterium | reverse complement strand
ATGGTGACTAAAAACATTGGGGTTCTGTATTACCGATTACCAGAAAGTGATGATCCACAGAGCGTTCTTTATGGAAATATACTCAGCTTGATGGATCTCGATCGCATGGGAGAAGAGTTCTAACAACCTGAGTTTGATATACAGCAAAAGCCCCTAGCTACCAAGCGCGATCGCCTAATCAATATCCCTTCTGGAAGCAGAATCATCAGGAATTACGACTCAAAAAAATATTATCTTTAAATGATTTGCTTGGCATTTGATACTTTTGTCAAAGTTGTATTGATTTTAATTTACTTATGCTCAATCAAATTGCTTTGCGGCGTTTACGATGTTGGATTAATGATTCTAGTCAGCAAGACCTCTTTCAGGCAAAAATTTTAGGATTTGAATTAGGTCAAATCGGTTTCAAGATTGAAAATATTGATGAGTTTACCTCGATCACACGAGATGAGTTTGAAATAGCTTTAGCCACACTTCAAGAAATGCGGGGTGGCAACGTCAAGTATGTCCCCTTATTTAGCCGTTTCCCAGATGATTTGCCTAGTGATGGCGACTACCTAATTCGTAGAATTATAGGTTTTTTTGGCCTGAATACTTTTATAAATAGTTCCGATTTTGGTGCAGATCCCATAACCCAGATGCAACGAGAAGATCTGTGGCAAGCCGCTGCTGAGGCGCAAACTCGACGGCTTGGGGATGCTCATATTGAGTGGATTACCCTCACGCTCGTCAATCGAAATGAAGCAGAGCAAAGGCTGAAACAATGGGTAGCTGACTTGATATACGGGGTAACGCCTATTAAGGAGGCACTCTGGAATGACATTTTTTCTGTATTGGATCAACTCAATCTTGATATAAAAATTGAGAACATCCGAGTTAAGGAAACCTTAGCAAGATTGGCGGCAAATCAATGGCAGAAGTGGGGCAAAATCTTGGTTAGAACCCCCACAGATCTGTTGCGGATGTTTGCCTTTGTTCAGGGTCAGGATGTTTCTCTAGCAGAGCCTATAAATCTCAAGGGTTTGAAACTTTCTAAGCCTCAGCGCCGAGAAATTGTTGCCTTCCTCAATAAATGTCCAGCTCTGGGAGAAGATCTCTTACGTTATAAAAGGCTTTGGATATCTCTCTCTAAATGGCTACACCCTGGCGATTTTGCTAAGCGGTTTCCAGCAGTTGCAAAGGCGTTTGATGACTTACGTAATGATCGAATCAAAAGTTTTGAATCTGTCATTATTAACTCACCTGTTCAAGAACGTATCGACTACCTTCTAGATCGCCCCTCTGTTCTACTGCGTAAATTGACTTGGTTACTCAAAGACTACCCACCCAAGATCGTAGCCAACTCAATTTTAAGTTTGAAAGACAATGTGGAGAATTTACCACTTCCCCTGCTTGCTACTGTCTATTGTGCGCTCAAGTACGAAGGCGATCGCGTTGTCATCAATAAGAAAGGCAAGCCTTACACCATTGAGAAACGAAAATCATTGGGCGACCTATCGGCTGTTTTAGAAGCGATCGATACCTTAATTCTTATTAAACTACGTGGTAGCAAAGATTGGGACAAGGTGTGGATTGATCCAGCAATTCATAAGCTTGTGTTGCCTTTGCAAGCCAGAAAACAATCGGATGGATTACTAAATTTAGCAAGAGGCTCCCGAATAGCCGTAAATCAAGAAGTCGTTCGCTTATTTGTGTACTGGCAGGAAAGTATCCGCAGGACTGATTTAGACCTCAGTGCTATGAAATTAGATGTCAATTTCAACTTTGCGGGTCATGTTGGGTGGAACAGTTATGGTTCAGGCCAAGACATCGCTCATAGCGGTGACATTCAATCTGCTCCCATGGGTGCCGCAGAGTTCATTGACTTGCGATTTGCTGCATTGAGGGATAGTTATATTCTGCCCTCAGTGATCCGATATGGAGGCGAAGGATTTTCGGAACTAAAGGCTTGCTATGCAGGCTGGATGAATCGCCATCAGGTGAGTGCTGACACCCAGACGTTTGATGTCAAAACGGTAGCCGAGAAGATTGAGGTGAATCAAAATGGTAAGACCTGGATACCTTTTATTTTGGATGTTGCGGCGAAGGAGATCATCTATGTTGATCTTTACTCAAGAGGTCAACGAGTCGTTGAAGGCAACGAGCATTTTCCAGCGTTGGCAGCAGCATTAGCCTCTTACTGGCAAGCAAAGCCGACGTTCGGAGCGCTGGCACACTGGTATGTGAGGGCAAATAATGCTAGCTTGGTGAGCAGAGAAAGGGCAACAACAACCGTCGGTGTTTCCGATGATTGCAGTGTGAACGTCCTAAAACTTGTGGGCGAAGGGGTTACTT
>CBIHQL010000718.1:0-2335 GCA_966211855.1 uncultured bacterium | reverse complement strand
AAATTTGCGCGTCGATGGCTGGCGAGTTCACCTGCGTGAGTTGTATCTCGACAATCCAGAAACCAGTGCTTTAGGGCGATCGCAGTTTCTCAAGCCTGCCGCTCAACCGCCCACCTTGCAAGATTTTGGTGAATTTTTGTTTGCCTGGGCTTCTGAAGCGCAAGTAGTAGTTGCCAAACCGCTGCAAACCGTCCTGCAACCTTTACGCACCAATGAAGGTACCTTCGCAACCGTTGCCGCTGAATTTAATCAACTGCTGCTAGAGCAAGCCGCCCAGTTGCCGTTGTACCTGAAAGTTTTGGGCGAGTCGGATACGGGTAAGCAGCGATCGCTCAATGAAGATGCTTATTTCCCGGCAGTCGTGGATCTGCGCGAACACCAAGCTCGTCCTCAAGACCCCCTAGTTCCCCATTTGGCGATCGTTTGTGATGGCATTGGGGGTCATGAAGGCGGTGAAGTAGCCAGTCAATTGGCTGTGCGATCGCTGAAGCTGCAAATGCGGGCGTTGTTGGCAGAGGTCGCTGAGCAGGAAGAGTTAGTCTCGCCAGACCTGCTGATGGATCAAATTGCCGCCGCGATTCGGGTCGTCAATAACTTGATTGCGACCCAAAATGACACCCAAGGACGGGAGTCTCGTCAACGCATGGGCACAACTTTAGTGATGGCGCTCCAGATTCCCCAACGGCTGAGGTTATCGACGGGCGCAACGGCAGACAATGCCCACGAGCTTTACATCGCCCATGTCGGAGATAGCCGCGCTTATTGGATCACCCCCCGCTACTGCCATCGGTTGACTGTGGATGATGATGTGGCTAGTCGAGAAGTGCGTCTAGGTCGCAACTCCTACCCTGAAGCTTTACAACGTCAAGATGCGGGAGCCTTAACTCAAGCCTTAGGAACTCGCGATGCCGACTTTCTTCGCCCCACCGTGCAGCGTTTCTTAATTGAAGAAGACGGGGTATTGCTGCTGTGCTCTGATGGTCTCAGCGACAATGGAGTACTAGAGCGAGCCTGGTTGGAGTATACAGAACCGTTATTACAAGGCAAGTTATCGCTCTCAGCCGCAGTGCAAGCCTTGATTGATCTGGCTAACCAAGAAAACGGCTATGACAACACCTCTGTGGTGCTGATGCATTGTCGAGTTTCTTCCGATTTCCAACTCAACTTGTTTGACCCACGACGGATGACCAGCAGCCCCAGCGGTGGTTGGAACTCGGAGCTATCAGACGCATCCAGAGCCTTGTTATATGATGAGGCCGAAACGACCCCAACCCCGACAACAGCTAGATCAAAGCTGAGCCGAGTAGGGAGAGGATTAGCGACTGCCCTCGGTCTGTTGTTGCTGCTTGTTGGGGGTGGAACTGTGGGTTTACTGGCTTGGTCGCAAATCAACCCGCAAGGGTTTCAACAATTTCGAGATCAACTGCCCCCCGAACTGCGAGGACAGTGACCGTCTTATGTGAAGATAAGAAGGTTGTCTGCCCGCCATCTGTCGCGGTGCGTTGCAATGGCGTTGGTTATTGAAGAGAGAACCCTGGGATTATGAAAGTTGGCGATCGCGTTCGAGTCAAAGAATCCGTCGTTTTATACCATCATCCTGACCATCGCAATCAAGGGTTTGATATCAACGGTCAAGAAGGTGAGGTCATCGCTATTGTCACAGAATGGCAAGGAAGACCTGTGAGTGCTAACCTGCCGGTGCATGTGAAATTTGACAAAAAGTTTAGAGCCCACTTGCAAGAAGCTGAGCTAGAAGTCATTGCGTAACACCAGCTGCATCACTCCATGAGGGTGCGTCTTGCCTAAGCTGATCTGGCTCAAACTAGAAACTCCAAGTCCAAAAATGACGCATCTTGCTGAGCTTGGTGCGTTTTTTTATGCACTTCTAACTTAGTGCGATCGCCGATTGAACCAACCAAACACATTGATGTCATGCCGCATTTGCTCTACCTCACGCTGATGGGCGGCGGCAGTTTGGGCATACCATTCGCAATATTCTTCCAACGCAGCTCGATATTGCACTTCGCGATGAAAGTCGTGAGTGGCTTGATAGACTGCAAATACTTCAACCGGGGGCTGACTAGCCGGAACGATCCATTGCAGCGGATTGGACATAATTCTTCCCCAGTTGGGTGGGCATTCCCACAACCTAGACAGCGCTGTTCATAGTTTAGCGAGCTGCGATTGAGAGTGACACACCGCAAGTCAGAAGCCTACAGCCGTTCTCGCCCCCCTAGCCCCCCAAATTTAGGGGGAATAAGACTCAAAGTCCCCCAAATTTGGGGGATTTAGGGGGCTGAAAGAATTTATAAGCGTGGTGTATTCATTTGAGCAC
>CBIHQL010000717.1:0-2338 GCA_966211855.1 uncultured bacterium | reverse complement strand
TCGCTACATCCTGCACCATCAGCCCAAAAGCATGTTGTGCACCCCAATTCACAATCAGGGTAAATTGATTGGCATTCTCTATCTCGAAAATAATCTCACGACTGGAGCGTTCACCCACAATCGCCTAGAGATTTTACGTCTCCTAACCGTTCAAGCGGCAATCTCTTTGCAAAACTCGCTGCTCTATCACAACTTAGCCGTTGCCAAGGCCCAACTTGAAAATGCTAATTGCACGCTAGAGCACAAGGTGCAGCAACGAACTGAAGAATTGCACGAGAAAAATCAGCGACTTTCAGCAACTTTAGAAGAACTTCAACGCACGCAGACTCAGTTAATCCAAACCGAAAAAATGTCTTCGTTGGGGCAGATGGTAGCCGGGATTGCTCATGAAATCAACAATCCCATCAATTTTATCTATGGTAATCTCAGCCATGCCAACGAATATTTCAAAGAGCTGCTGCATTTGGTCGAGCAATATCAGCAATATTATCCCTCGCCCCATGTTGCGATCGCTGCAGAACTAGAAGAGATGGACTTTGGGTTTCTCCGGTCAGATTTACAAAAGCTCCTACAATCAATGAGGATCGGGGCAGATCGAATTCGTCAAATTATCCTTTCGTTGCGCAACTTCTCTCGCTTAGATGAAGCGGAAATGAAACCTGTAGATATCCACGAAGGGATTGAAAGTACGCTCTTAATTTTGCAGCATCGTTTGAAAGAGAAAAACCATCGACCGGCGATCGCAGTGCTACGTGAGTATGAAGAGTTGCCCGCAGTCACCTGCTACGCCAGCCAGCTCAACCAAGTTTTGATGAATGTTTTGAATAATGCTATCGATGCTCTTGAGGAATGCCGAGATCAAGAAAAGTGCCAGCATCCAGAGATTCTCATTCGCACTAGCATCCACAACAACAAAACGATTGCAGTTGAGATTGTTGACAATGGCCTGGGGATGCCTGAGTCAGTGCAGCAACGGTTGTTTGATCCCTTTTTCACAACGAAACCTGTTGGCAAGGGAACTGGCCTAGGACTCTCAATTTGCTATGCCATTATCGAGAAACATAAAGGTTCTATCCAGATCCAATCTGTACCGGGTCAAGGCACAAAGGTGAGCATTTCAATTCCGGTGAAATATAGCTGAGTGAGCATTAATCTCTGATCTACTCTTGCTACTCAAACTTAATAAATCACAAGCGATCGCCCCACTAGCAGACCTCGGCATCAATATAGCTACCTTTCGTAGTTCAGGCTTCTAGCTTGTGCGGGCAAGATGCCCATCCTACGGTTGCTAAATTCACGCCCGTCTCTACTGGATTACAAGAGCGCTCGCTTTTTGCGTTTATCTTTATCTTTATATCTTTAGGATGCTTTAGATGTCGAGATAGGCTTGCAGTTGGTCTTGGAGGCGTTGACGACCGCGAGCGATTCTCGATTTTACTGTGCCCAGCGTCACTTGCGTGAGTTCGGCAATTTCTTCGTAGGCCATCCCTTGGATTTCTCGCAAGACGATCGCGGTGCGGAATACTTCGGGCAACTCTGCGATCGCTTGTTGTAGCTGGCTGTAAAACTCTTGCGTGCTGAGCTTTTCGTCTGGGCTAGGCAGGGGTGATGCGATTTCCCAATCCAGCTCAACATCTTGGAAGCGATGGGGTGCATCTAGAGAAACCGTATAACGAGCCCGCTTGCGTTTGCGTAACTCATCATAAAACAGGTTGGTGGTGATGGTTTTGAGCCAGCCCCGGAACTTGGTAGGTTCTTGCAAGTGCTGAATCTTGCGGTACACCCGAATCCAGACTTCTTGAGCGATGTCAGCGCGGTCTTGCCAATCGGGAGCTAGATGGTGCAGAAACCGTTCAACGTAGGACTGGTTCCGCCGCATGAGCTCAGCAAAGGCCGTTCTCTCTGGTTGTAGCCCTCGCTGGCACCGTAAGACCAACTCTTCGTTGGATAGTTGCTCAACAGGAGCGCTAGCTGGAGGTGTAGTGACCCCAACTGTTGACCCAGAGAGAGGAAGTACTTGATTCATAATGAAAGTGACCTTACCTTCAATGACGGCAGTAAGCTAAGCATTGCCCCCTGCTGGCTGGTGACTAAGCCAATGGCTTTTAACACCAAAGCAAGCTTAAGCTAAGTTCACAAAACGAAAGGGTCGGGGTAGTGACACTTTTTAGACTGTCTTAAGCTTTATGACCGATGCAATATGTTTGCCCTTGCGCTAAGGCAACTTGTACTCACTATTCGCACTAGACTCTAGGAGCGTTTTAGAAGGCGATCGCTTCTGCTAGGGGTAAAGGTAGCGAAGCTGCAACGAAGCGCCACGCGACGGCTAGAACCTAGA
>CBIHQL010000716.1:0-2352 GCA_966211855.1 uncultured bacterium | reverse complement strand
TATTGAGCATTAAACTTAGAAATTAGTGATGAGACTGTCGAAACGCCGTTATTGTAAGTTTCCCAACTAGGAGCTGCCCCCAGAGATACAAAAAACGAATATACTATTTTGTTAAACTCTCTCTGGTTTTCTAAAGCAAGCGCTAGTTTTACGTAGGTTTCACTATTTTTTGGATCTAATTGAATAGCCTTTTCATAAACCACAATTGCTTGATCAAAGTTTTTCTGTTGCATAAAAGCATCCCCTAGGCTGATATAACCTAAGGGATTATGAGGCTTAAGTTGAATTGCGTTCTGATAAGCTGCGATCGCTTGATCTATCTTCTTTTGGTGAAGTAGAAGATTACCCTGATATAGAAATATCCAATCATCGAAGGGATTAAGTTCAAGTGCTTTTTGATGAGCCGCGATCGCTCCATCCAAATCGCCTTGAGGTTCTAAAATTATTGCCTTAACTAAATACCCTTTAGAGATAGCCAACGGAATTACTATTAAAAAGGCACTCGCTAATGTCCCTAGCAGTAGTCCCCGAAATAATTGATGAAGTAAGGACTGCTTCAGGTTTTGCGATCGCGGCAACCTAAGGAGCTTCATGCTGTAGCGGTATAAATTATTTTGATTCTAGCTACAGCAACTTGGCGAATCTTCCCGAAAATGGGTGATTAGGAGATTAATTATTCTGTAGGAACCATTGGAGGGTATTGCTCTAGCACTTGTTTGAGATAGCGTCCGGTGTGAGAGCGATCGCACGCTGCCACTTCTTCAGGAGTTCCGACGGCAATCACTTCACCGCCGCGATTGCCACCTTCTGGGCCGAGGTCAATCACCCAATCTGAGCAACGAATCACATCTAAGTTATGCTCAATCACCAGTACTGAGTTGCCTTTATCGACCAGGCGCTGCACTACATCCAGTAATTTGTGGACATCGTAGAACGACAACCCTGTGGTCGGCTCATCAATCAGGTAGAGGGTCTTGCCTGTGGCTCGTCGAGATAACTCGGTGGCTAACTTCACTCGCTGCGCTTCCCCTCCTGAGAGGGTCGGTGCCGTTTGCCCTAGGCGAATGTAGCCCAAACCCACATCTACCAAGGTTTTTAAGCGGTTAGCAGCTTGAGGAATGTTTTGGCAAAAGTCGAGCGCTTCTTCGACCGTCATCCCCAACACGTCCGCGATCGATTTGCCTTTGTACTTGACCTGCAACGTTTCGCGGTTGTAGCGTGCGCCTTTGCAGACATCGCACTGCACATAGACATCGGGCAAGAAGTTCATTTCAATTACGTTGACCCCTTGACCACTACAAGCCTCACAGCGCCCACCCTTGACGTTGAATGAGAACTGCCCTGGTTTGTAGCCTCTGGCTTTCGCTTCAATGGTTTCGGCAAACACATCGCGAATTACATCAAAAGACCCGGTGTACGTCGCTGGGTTCGATCGCGGGGTGCGACCAATGGGAGACTGATCAATCACAATCACCTTATCGAGTGCATTTAAGCCATCGAGCGCATCCATTTGTTTGGGGAAGGGGATTTTGTGACCGAAGTGATGCTGTAATGCGGGGTATAGCAACTCGTTAATTAGAGTCGACTTACCTGAGCCAGAAACCCCAGTGACGCAGACCAATTTGCCAAGCGGAATCTCAACATCCAGGTTTCTCAAGTTGTTGCGATAAGCGTTTTTGATCCGCAGCGATCGCCCATTGCCTTCTCGCCGCTGAGCTGGGGTATGAATCACCTGCCGCCCTGACAAGTAAGCCCCCGTTAAAGAATCAGGAGCCGCTAAGACATTCTCTAAATCACCGTGGGCGACGATACTGCCACCATGAATCCCCGCCCCTGGGCCGATATCGACTAAATAGTCAGCCGCACGAATGGTTTCTTCATCGTGCTCAACTACAATCAGCGTGTTGCCGAGATTACGAAGTTTGTTGAGGGTGCGGAGTAGGCGATCGTTGTCGCGTTGGTGCAAGCCAATACTGGGTTCATCAAGGACGTAGAGTACCCCCGTCAAGCCAGAGCCGATTTGTGTGGCTAAACGAATTCGCTGGGCTTCTCCACCAGAAAGCGTCATTGCCGTGCGATCGAGGGTGAGGTAATCTAGCCCCACATCTAACAGAAACTGCAATCGGGCTTTAACTTCCCGCAACACCAAATCAGCAATTTGAGCTTGGCGATCGCTCAACTTCACATCATTGACTCGCTCTAGGCAATCTTGAATCGAAGCACTCGTCAAATCATGGATGCGGTATTGACCCAACCGGACGCTCAAGGCTTCTGGCTTCAACCGCCGCCCCTGGCAAACTTCACAGGGCTGATCGATCAAATATTGCTCTAGCTTTTGTTTATAGAGATCCG
>CBIHQL010000715.1:0-2355 GCA_966211855.1 uncultured bacterium | reverse complement strand
GCAAGATGACGTAGCGTTGTAGCGGCCCTTTCAGACGACGCGCGGTTAAGTGATCGGTTTGAGCTTCTTCTAAGCGGCGACGGGGAGCTTCGGGAAAGAACTGCTGATAACTCCGGCTCAGGTGATAGAGAACCCCCGCCCCTACAGCCATCACGAGACACGAAATTAAAATCACATCCGAGAGCTTGATCACCCGCAGTAAAATTGGCAAGGAAAAGCCGCTGATTACATCTGCAACCAGAACTCCACTACTGATTAGGGGAAAGGTGCGTTTAATTTCACGAATATTGAAGAGTTGATTGGCTGTGATTGAGGTGTTGAGGTCGTTGAGTACATAAATTGCCTCTAACCACAGTCGCATTAATAAAACAGTAATGCTTAAAACGGTGAGGGTGCCTACGGTAGCGCCATCAATCGCATTCAGGCCAAAGCGAAATAATAGCAGCGGGACTGCCATCAACAGAGCCGTCAGCACAATTACACGGCGTAACGGCAAGATGGTTTGCAACCAAGAATAGAGAAACCCTAGGCCAGAGCCAATACCAGCACTCGCGATGTAGATCCACGGGAGCTTATCAGCGCCATACTCGCCCAAGAATAAGGCAACGGTGCTTGCTTCTAGCCACAAGAGGCCAATTGAAGTGGTTGTGTAGAACGCAAACATCAAAACTGTGCGATCGCTCTCTTCAGGGCGTAAATTCACCCAGCGTAAGAGCCTCCGCCGCAGACCATCTTTAGCAAGCCACTGAATTTTTAAGCTCATGTAGCGTTGGTTCCCTCTATCACAGCTTCGGCTGATTGCTTCTCATCTAAACATTGCTGCTATCTAAGTTGCCCAAATTAATCAGGATTTTATAGGTTGATTTTTAAGATGAGATCAAGTAGAGCCCTGAAGCACCCAAAAAATAAGGCTGGCAATTTGCCAACCTTATCGTGAAATGATGAGTTGAGAACAACCAAATGCGATCGCTAAGAAATTCTATTTCTTCGGTGACAGCAACATCATCATATTTCGGCCTTCTTTCTTAGGCGCTTGCTGCACTTCGGCAATTTCTTGGAGGTCGTTCGCCATCCGCATCAAGAGGGTTTCAGCCAAATCACTATGCTGAATTTCGCGACCCCGGAACATGATCGTCGCCTTAACCTTATCGCCTGACTTCAAAAAGCGCTCAGCCTGGTTAATGCGAACGTTGTAATCGTGTTCTTCAATTTTGTAGCGCATCTTGACTTCCTTCACATCGGAAGTATGCTGCTTCTTCTTCGCTTCTCTTGCTTTTTTCTCTTGTTCAAATTTAAACTTGCCGTAATCCATGATCCGGCAAACAGGAGGATCAGCCTTATCGCTTACCAAGACAAGGTCTAGTTCCTTCTCTTCAGCAATCTGTATAGCTTCCCGCGGTGTGAGAATTCCTAGCTGTGCACCGTCGGTATCAATCACCCGGATCTTGGGAAATCGGATACGTTCGTTAATTTGAGGTAAATCGCGGTTGGGCTTTTTCTCGCTCACAGGCGTTCTGGTTGACAATTTTGTTTAGGCCTCAAAGATAGTACGGTTTGGGTTTGACAGGATCTGGGACAGGTAACTTGCTAAATACAAGCCATCTGGCAGGCTGTGACAAATAACGTTGCACTTGCTATTTGCCATTCTACTCAGTCTGCTTCAACTTCTGTCTAGTGTTGTTAACTTAAATTCTGAATTTAATCAGCTATTTACGGAGTCCCTCTGAAGAAGGAACCGTCTGTGGCGGAATGCGATATTGGCTCGCAACGTAATAAAACATGCGGTAGTAGTCATCAAACTGCTGCTGGGGCGATCGCCCTCGCCAGTAGTACCGAATATCGTTTTGCTCTAAGACTAACGTCATTGAACTGGTTTCGCCACCTAAGTCAACCTTGAGTTCTCCAAGTACACCTTGGCGAGTTTTAAAGTTGGGTTTCAGGGGTTGGGGTTGCGGTGAGATAGTGTCTCGGACGTTATAGCCCGCCCAACTACGAATTTCAGCCGCTGGGTTTTTGGGGTCACGGAAAACTC
Source organism: uncultured bacterium (assembly GCA_966211855.1). Lineage (GTDB taxonomy): Bacteria > Cyanobacteriota > Cyanobacteriia > FACHB-46 > FACHB-46 > CBIHQL01. The sequence goes on along the minus strand of CBIHQL010000715.1, from coordinate 323 downwards.
GACCATCTTGGTTGTCGGGTGGGCTGGCTGCGACCCAAGCTTGAGGGTAAGGAAACTCAAAGTCATAACGAGGATTGTGATAAACCTGCCATCCACTTGCAAACGGCAACTCTGCCTGTTGACAGCTACTCAGCCATCCTGCCAGGGTCACGCCAAGTAGACCCGACATCCCGCGATGCAATTGAGATAACCAAGCAGCGTTGTACATGCCACCATCCTGAATCTCATTTGTAAATAAAAGTAACAATATTGCCGCCATGCTGGCTTACCGTCTTGACAGCTTGCTATTCAGTGGATATTCTGACAGATACATACCCGGGTAG
>CBIHQL010000714.1:0-2366 GCA_966211855.1 uncultured bacterium | reverse complement strand
CCACCATTCATTTGGGTGTTGCAAAAATCCGGCACTGAACATAATTTGCCGTAATAACTGACGATGTTGGTGGGCTCGCTGGGCATCTGGCTCTGGGCGATCGGCGAAGAAGTCGGGGTAAGAACGTGGCGAAATCTCGTCAATCGGCGAACCCATGTTTACGGGGTGGCCTGATGTATCTACGAGCGTGACATCGATAGCGGCTCCGGTGCTGTGGGGGGGTGGTGTAGTCGGGTCATGGTTTGGCACTGCCCAAAATTGATGCACCTGTTGCCAAATCGCTTGTTGTTCTGACGCGGTGAGGTTGGCGATCGCGCGACCTTGAGCTGCAACTAACTCAGCAAAGGTGTAGTCCACCATAAATTGTTGTACTGCGATCGGTCGGTAGGCATCAAACACTTGAATTTGCCAACCTGGTCGATAATGTTGAAGCTGTTGCTGAGCCGTAATCAAGCGCTCTAGAACTTGCTGCCGTAAATAATAAGGAGATTTGTTGCCATAGGGCGCTCCTAACGCTACATAGGGATGAGGGGAGGCGATCGCAAATTGCTCGACAGGCAGCGGCACCAAAGGTTCACCACATTCTACGATTGGAATTTGTTGATAAGGTTTTACCGCCAAAATTACTCAGTTACTCAAGATTTTTATTTTATAAATTTTAATAAAAACTTGCAGATTGTGAAATGACTAAGGTATAGTTTCCCTCAAAAATAACTATAAAGATTTAAATCACCTGGCTCACAAGTTAAGCAATTTTTACTGTTCAGGGTGCCTATTCTTTTGAATAATTAAGCTTGAAGATCATTTAGACTTTACTTTCGGCAAAACAAAATACCTGGCTAATCTGAATACACTGTTTAGTTCCTGTTGAGGCATTGAGGTTGCTAAGACCGCTGTCAGCTTGCGATCGCTGAACCACAGAAGTTAGTTGATTTTTTATAAAATTTTTTTAGAGATGCATAAAATTGCCGTACTTGATGATGATCTTCGATGGGGTTTGGAAGTTCAGCAGTTTTTTAGAAATGAATTTTTAGTATCAGTTTTTACCGAACCGGAGCCGTTCTTGGCAAGGGTAGATCAATATCAGTTACTAATTGTTGAATTTTGCTTAGCATCCACCCTGGGTTCAGCACGGCAAATTGATGGCTATTGCGTCATTTCTCGTTTGAAGGCGACTGTCAGCAATCCACCGCGTTGTCTGCTAGTGTCGGGGTGTATGAGCTACAGCGATCTTGAAGTGATTCGCGATCGCCCCTATTGCATGGCAGATGATATCGCAACCAAAGATAGCGGCTTAGACACCATCCTCAAGCAAACCAAGCAGTTGTTGTACCCGCTAGCCTCCCTACCTTCGGTGCGATCGCCTCAATAAAATAGCGATTAGTGATTGAGTTGGTAACCAGGAACAACACTTGATAGTGAGTGCTTGTGAGTCGTAAGGTACTGGCAGTTGTGCCAGCTTGGTTTGTAAACTAACTGATAATCAAGCAAAAGCCCAGGTGGGTCAGGGTGCCCTCAATTGTGCGATTGTACTGGGGTGCTGTCCTTCATCCAATTTAGGCAGAACAATTTCATGGAAAAGACAGGTACTACAATTGGCAGCTACGCTCCAGACTTTGAACTTCCTGGCACAGACGGTGCTGTTCATCATCTGGCTCGCTATTTAGAAAAGTTTCGGGCAGTGGGCGTGGTGTTTATGTGCAACCATTGCCCCTATGTGCGCTTGTACTTAGATCGCCTGAAGCAGTTACAACTCGAATTTCAGTCCCAAGGATTCACCTTGATTGGCATTAACCCTAATGATGCTGAGCAATATCCTGAAGACAGTTTTGAAAATATGCAGCGCTTCACCACTGAGCAGCAATTAAATTTTCCGTATTTGCGCGATGTGACTCAAGATGTGGCACGCAGTTTTAAGAGCGAAAAGACGCCAGAAGTCTTTCTGTTAGATCAATCTGGAATTGTGCGATATCGCGGTCGAATTGATGATAACCCGCAAGATGCGAGTGCTGTTAAGTCTCATGACTTCCAGAGTGCGATCGCTCAAGTGCTGAGAGGTGAACCAGTCGCCCAGTCTGCTACTGAAGCAGTTGGATGTTCGCTCAAGTGGCGTGCTCAATAGATATTCGGTGCATTACCAATTGCTAATGACTCACTTCCCAAGCAATTGCTAAGAGCTAAATTCTTCAAGTTCTTAACTTTGGAATCTACGTGATCCGAGCCTAAGCAGCTTAATGGTATCTTTAGTTGGAGGCAATTTGAGTTCAGAAAAAAACAGTCACTAAATGGGGATCGTTTATCGACGGGTTTTATTCAAACTGAGCGGTGAAGCCTTAATGGGCGATCTGTCTTACGGTATCGATCCG
>CBIHQL010000713.1:0-2367 GCA_966211855.1 uncultured bacterium | reverse complement strand
GTCTTCGTTAGGAGAGTCAGTTTTCTTGTTTTGAGCGATCGCCCGGATTTCACTCTTGATTTCCATTTCGCGATCGCGCAGTTCCCCGGCCCGGTCAAAGTCTTGTGACCGAACTGCATCATCTTTCTCTTTGAGAACTTGACGCAATTCTTTGTCGAGTTCTTTGGCAGCGGGGGGCAATTGCGAGTTGATCAATCGGACGCGAGAACCCGCTTCGTCGATCAAATCAATTGCTTTGTCAGGCAAGAAGCGATCGGAGATATAGCGATCGGAAAGCTTCGCGGCGGCTTCCAAGGCAGCATCAGAGATTTTGAGTTTGTGGTGCTGCTCGTAGCGTTCGCGTAGACCCCGAAGAATTTCGATGGTTTCATCGACGCTGGGTTCACCCACCATCACTGGCTGGAAGCGGCGTTCGAGGGCTGCATCCCGCTCAATGTGCTTGCGGTATTCATCCAAGGTGGTAGCACCGATACATTGCAACTCACCCCGAGCCAAAGCTGGCTTGAGGATATTAGCTGCATCGATCGCACCTTCAGCAGCACCCGCCCCAATCAGGGTGTGTACTTCGTCGATCACCAGGATGACATTTCCGGCAGAACGGATTTCATCCATGATTTTCTTGAGGCGTTCTTCAAACTCGCCTCGGTACTTGGTACCTGCTACCAACAAACCGATATCGAGGGTGACGACCCGCTTTTCTTCGAGAATGTCGGGCACATCCTTATTGGCGATGCGTTGCGCCAAACCTTCTGCGATCGCGGTTTTACCCACCCCAGGCTCACCAATCAGCACTGGGTTGTTTTTAGTCCGCCGACCGAGAATTTGGATGACACGCTCAATTTCTTTTTGCCGGCCCACCACTGGGTCAAGCTTGCCCTCAGCGGCCATCTGCGTCAGGTTAGAGCCGAACTCATCCAAAGTGGGAGTCTTGGTGCGACCCTGGCTGCTTCCGGCAGAGACTTCTGCTGTCTCACCGAGCATTCGGATCACTTGAGTTCGTACTTTAGAGAGATCTACGCCCAAGTTTTCCAGCACTCTGGCTGCTACGCCTTCTCCCTCTCGAATCAAGCCCAAGAGCAAGTGTTCGGTGCCAATGTAGTTGTGACCCAATTGGCGAGCTTCTTCGAGAGATAGCTCCAAAACACGCTTGGCGCGAGGGGTGAACGGAATTTCTACAGCAACAAAGCCGGAACCCCGACCGATAATTTTTTCGACTTCAATCCGAGCGTCTTTGAGGTTGACGCCCATTGATTTCAGCACTTTGGCGGCGACGCCGGTCCCTTCTCCAATCAGACCCAGGAGGATCTGCTCTGTACCTACAAAGTTGTGTCCCAGGCGACGAGCCTCTTCCTGGGCCAACATGATTACCTTAATGGCTTTCTCTGTAAAGCGTTCAAACATGGCGTATATCCATCACCTGCTGCGTGCCGGTACGCTGATTTTAGCATAGGGAATTTGCCCTGCTGTCAGCCTCTAGACAGTAGGTTCTGATCGTGATAATCGATTACGATTGATGGCGATCGCCTAAATTTTTTTCACTTCCTTCCGAAGGGAGATTTTGACTAAAGATTTGTTGCCAAGTCAAGAGGCTGGAGTGATCCCAGCATTAAATCTCGCTCTTGAAACTCCAATTTGAGCTGCTTAACCGCTCCAAAATGGGTTGTCGCCAGTCGCTTAAATTTTGAGCAAATTATGGATATTTCAAACCCCCACCCCCAAGAATTAGGGCATCTTCGCCTGTGTCTTCGTAATAGCGGCGGCGACGGCCTGCTTCTCGAAATCCAAATTTCTCATACAGAGCGATCGCTGCTTGATTAGAAACCCGCACTTCTAAGGTGGCTCGTTCTAACCCACGCTGATGGGCTTGCTTCAACATTGCCCAAAGCAGTGCTTGACCGAGCCCTTGGCGCTGGTAATCGGGATGAACAGCCACGATTGTAATGTGCGCCTCTTCCACAATAGACCAAAAGCAGCCTAAGCCAATAATCGGTTGTTGGTTGGGGACGATATCGGATGAGTTGGCGATCGCCTCTGTTACAGAAGTTGACGGCTGCTCTTTCTGAGGCTGGAGCACGACTAGATCACTGTTGGGGCTTTCTAGTTCTCGGCGATATCCTTCTAGCGTCCATAACCTGCCAAAGCAAGCCTGATCGAGTTGCACTGCTGCTGGCAGGAGATCGGCAGTTAGAGGTTTCAGCGTCAAGAAATTCACAGAAGTCTGTTTTGCAGGCTCGATGCACAGCCCTCAATTGTACACTGAGTAATCAGAACGCACTCACGCCTGTCAATTAACCCAAGGACGACTTTACGCGATGGTATCGACTTACTCTGCGGAGGTTCAAACTTCTGGCCGTCAGTACTTGAACC
>CBIHQL010000712.1:0-2374 GCA_966211855.1 uncultured bacterium | reverse complement strand
CTGATGAACTCTCAGCTCTGGCTCAGCAGTACATTATGGTCAGCCAGGATGAAAACCGCAAAGCCCAGAAAGAATCGCGAGTTTTGCAGATTGCAGTTCCCTGTGCGTTGTTGGTGGCGCTCGGTGTTTCGCTCAATCAATATCGCACTGCTAGTCTCAACCAAGCAGAAAAAGATTACCAAATTCAAGTCGCAACCTCTCGTCAACAAGCCGCGATCGCACAAACGATTTTGCAAGAACCCGATGGTGATCCGGCTGCCGCCTTATTGATCAGTCGTTTAGCTGCTGAGCAAGGTCGCCCTACCTTAGAAGCTCAAGCCAGTCTGCGAGCCGCCCTGCAAAAGCTCCAACTTCAAGCTGAGTTGCGAGGTCACCAAGGTAGCATCAACCGCGTCGTGTTTAGTCCCAACCAAAATCACTTGGCGACTGCGGGCACAGATGGCGTGATTCACCTTTGGTCGCTACCAACCCAAACCGTTGAGAAAACCTTTGTATGGGCCACCTCTACTAACTCTACTTCTCCGGACAGCCCTAGCACAGCTAAACCTACCCCGATTCCGATTGTGGATTTGGCCTTTAGCCCCGATGGTCAACAAATTGCGGCGATCGCCAAAGATGCCCGTCAGGTACAAATTTGGTCAGTAGCATCGGGGGCACGGGTGTTGCGCTTATCAGGCTTTACCCAGGCAATTACCCAAATCACTTACAGCCCCAAAGGTCAATGGCTCGCAACAGCTAGTGCCGACAACACCATCCGAATTTGGCAAGCCGAGACTGGCAAACTTCAAGCCCAGATTGTGCATCAGGGGCCAATCAATAGTTTGGCGTTTAGCAGCAACGGTCAATGGTTACTCACGGCAAGTACAGATGGCACGGCTCAGCTTTGGCAGACGGCAACCGGGCGTTCTCGCCATATCTTGCGTCATACCGGAGCGGTCAATCAAGCCACTTTTAGCCCTAGCAGCCAGTGGATTGCAACCGCCTGTGATGATGGCAAAGCCCGCCTATGGAATGCTCAGACTGGTAGGCTCATTCATACCTTTACCCATGTACCCACCTCGCCTAATCGCTTAGTTGTCACGCCTCAACGGTCGTTCTTATCTCCCAATGGCATCGCTTCAAGTTCGACGGTTGCTTCACCCACATCCATCGGTGCCACTACTCAGCGCGATCGCCCACTAGAAATGGCGCTGCCCAGTAGTCGCAACACATTACCGATTCTGCAAGTGATTTTTAGCCCGGATGAGCAATGGGTGGCAACGGCTGATCCCAGTCATCAAGTATGGTTATGGAGCCGTCAATCGGGTCAACTCACCAAGCAACTCGCGACCGAGGAGTTACCAACCGCGATTCGGTATGCAGGGCCAGAACCCATTGCCTTTAGCCCGAACAGCCAAATGATTTTGACGACAACGCGCAATCAAATGAGCGATCGCAACGTCACTTATGCCGCTCATCTCTGGTCGGTCAGTACGGGGCAAGAAATAAGTGTTTTGCGTGGGCATAGCAGTGCAATTACAGCCGCTCAATTTAGCCTCAATGGCAGTTACATCGCTACAGGCAGTGCCGATGGTCTTGTTCGCTTGTGGTCTACCGAACCCAGTGGCGAATTGCCGACTCTAGCCATGCCCACTGGCGCAGTACAATGGGCTAGCTTTTTACAATCGAAGGCAACCCCAGCTCAGGCTCAGAGTATCACTACAGAACTCACTCCATCTAAACGCTTTCTGCTTTCCCTTCCTTTTAAGCTGCGGCCCCAATTCAGCAATGCCGCCTTGCTGTCGCAGCCCTCAGCCAAAGACACCACTGGCCTGAAACATCAGCCAAATGTTACCTCGGGCACCCAGACTCAGATGGTGACGGTCAATGCGCTCGGTCAACTGCAATTTTGGAATCTTGCAACTCCAAACCCAACAGGGCAGTCTTTGAAGCTCAATGCCATTCAGCCACCAACCACTGCCACACCGACTCATGTTCAAGCGTTGCAGACAGTACAGTTACCTTCTAGTTCTTCAGCCACGCTCACTAGCACGGCTTTAAGTCCTAACGGTCAACAAATTGCGATCGCCAACACAGAAGGCTGGGTTGAATGGTTTCGCCTGAAGCCCAACCGCCCCCCACAATTAATCAGTCGTTGGCAAAACCTGCGTGATGATGCACAACCTTCAAGCAAGACCACCGACGATCAATTTCCGGTTGTGGTACGGCAGTTGAAATTCAGCCACGATGGCAAGAAATTGCTGGGGGTAAGTGATGACACTACAATTCGCGTTTGGGATCTGGGATCTCATCAACCCAGCCAAATATTGCGGGGTCATACCACTACAATTACCCAGGCACAGTTTAGCCCCAACGACCAACAGAGTATTTCAGC
>CBIHQL010000711.1:0-2383 GCA_966211855.1 uncultured bacterium | reverse complement strand
ACTCAAGCCTCAGCAGTTTGAGCGTTGGTTTAGTAGAGCATCATGGTCAACAAACCCTGCTGACCTAAAAGGATTTCGCGCACCAAGCTAAAAATCCCGACCCAGAGAATTGGGGTGATATCGACACCACCTAAGGGGGGCACTAACTTGCGCAGGGGTGCGAGAAACGGTTCGGTAGGCCAAGCAATGATATTGAAAGGAAACCGATTCAGATCAACTTGCGGATACCAGGTGAGGACAATCCGAAAGATAAACAAAAAGATCATTACCCCCAGTAGGGGGCCAAGAACCCAAGTCGCCAGCAGCACAGAAGTCATGTAATTTTAAGCTTTGTAACTTAAACTACTTCATTCTAGCGGTTCGTGGTTCTCACACAGGGGTAAATTGTGCGATCGCCTATCTAGTCATTGTCTACGCGATCGCTAACCCAAGCTCGCAACAGTTGTAAAGCCTGCACCAAACCTAGAGAATCGCTGTGCTCGATAAATTCTTCAATCCGAGCCGCCGATAAAAACGGAAAAATGCTGCTGAACTCGCTCAACTGATATTGCCCTGCCTGGAGTTGATAAATGAGTAACTTGCGCTCTAAGGTTTGCGGTTTCTTCTCGGTCACATAGCGCCACACTTCAGGAATGGCGATCGCAGCATAGATCGGCAGCTTATCCAAAGAACTGGGCGTGAGAGCAACTTCAAACACCAGCTCCGGTACGGGGTCACTTGCCAAATCAATCGCAGTTTGGCGGCTCATCAACTCTGCGTCTTGGATATAAAAACAAGCATCTGGCTCAACGGCGCAGGGTGGATCAAATTGCTGAAGTAGGGCAGCGTTAAACCCACTCACTTTGAGATAGGTTTCGTCAGCTAAAACAAGCAGTAGCGACTCAATCAGCTTGCGGCAGCGCTCGTGTTCTTCATTGGGAGTCATCATTTCTAGCCGTCCGCGATTGTAGGCCAGACGAGTGGTGCGAGCCTCACCTAGCTCTCGCAGCAAGGCTTCAAACTTCTGCCAACTAATGCTGTCGAGTAAAACCCGCTGCTCAGAAGGAATCGACGGACTGCTCATCTGCGCTCCTCAAAAATAGCCCTGCTGTTCATTATTATCGGGGCTAAGGGAGCATCTCATGGCATAGAGGTTGTATAACTCGTTTATGAACGAGCTGGAGCCGTTGCTCTAAACTCCAAGTTTTGCAAGATTTGACTCGCTAACGGCCCAAAACCATCGCCATATTCTGCGGGGTAGCGTTCTATCACCCGAAAGGCTTGCCCATTGTACTCACCAATCCACACACTGCCAATCACGATAGGGTTAGCTGCTTCGTCACGAAAAGCGATCCGCTCCTTTGCCCACGGATAAGCAACTTCAGTCGTGCGATCGCTAATCTGCCATTTTTGACCTGCGAAAAGCCCCTCCTCACTCATCAACGTTTTCTCCAGTTGCTCCACAGTCATCGGCTCAGTGGGAAAGAACATTTCAACATAAGCCTGTGGGTTGCGGCTACCATCCGGCTTTTTTAAGAAAAATCCCACGGTTCTCCCACCATCAAAACTTTGCACATCCGTCATGAAACTGTCGGGTACGTAAGTGGTTGCCGGAACATCGGGATTTTCAAACAGATTCAGCGTAATTTGGCGCGGTTCGCCTTCCACACTGATTGTTGTGGTGCGAGTCTGAGGTCGAGCCGAAGCCTGACTGGGGCTGGGTGATGGGCTAGTTGTTGGAGAAGCTGGGTTGGTGGGGGATGGAGAAGAAGCTGAGCGATCGCTAGTAGGAGTACAAGCCACCGTGAAAATCAACAACGGCAGGATCGCGAGTTGCTTGCTGAAACGAAACATGAAGTTGCACCTCAAACACGGTAGAGTTGCGTTCAACATCTCTAATTTCCAAAGCACTTGGTTCTTTCTCAGGACAGAAACCGATCTATAGACTCAGTGTGGCTACTGACTACGCCCTCAGGCAAATCAAGCTGTGATTAAGATCACGATCTACAGATGATTAAGATCGCGATCGCTGGCTCAAGGAATAGACATACTTATGGATGACTCAACTCTAGCCGAGTCATCAACAGGGAACACACGACTGGCCGACAGAATCCAATGGAAACTGTCGGTTTTTTGTTGGGATTTTTTGTTGCAGATCAGCGAATTGCGCCCATCGTATTTTTCCAAGACAGCTCCTTACAGAGAACTTGCAGTGCTCGTTGGTCTGCGCCCTCAAACAAGTTGCTGGCGATCAAGCTTTCAAGCACTTGATGGGTAAGCTGTGACGCAAACATACCGCCCGATCGCAACAGGTGGCTGTAATAGCAAAATTGAGGTCGCCCCGCCTGGTTGAGGTGAAAGCGGTGAACCTCAGCCTCACTCATTTTGTAAACAGGTGTATTGA
>CBIHQL010000710.1:0-2389 GCA_966211855.1 uncultured bacterium | reverse complement strand
AAGGATTGAGTAGGCATCAGATTGGGCAATTTGACAGTGCTGTGCGGTAAACTCAGGCTGAAATGAGCACAGTCTCAGTTTAAGTGACACAATACACAACACAACGGATGGTACTGATTGATGCTACTGGATCCAGATGACTCTAGTGAAGGTGTAAGTAAGGAAGAACTAGAGCAGTTTTGGGGTAAGACCTTAGCAGGGCTGTCAATGGTACAACGCCGCATTGTCATTGAGCTATACAAAAAGGCAAAACGTCAAACTATCTCGCGTCAAGATATCGAAGAACAGATGCGAAATCTGAGTGTTTAACTAGGGTTGTATCTATTAATACAATCTTTGATTGTTGCGATTGGCGTATGTGTAAAAAGCTTAAAAAAGCCTCTATCTAAAGTAGTTTTTTGGTTTTGTAAGAAATAATTGAGTCTTTGTGTTCCTAATTACTTTTTTTTGGAGATTATTAAATAAAAATTAAATATGTAAGTGTTGGGGATAAATCATGCTTCCCTTGGTGCTCTCTCATGAGTTAATTCATCCTTTTAAGTTTTGGCACGAGCAAAACCTGCAAGAAGGAATGTGCTTTGGGAAAGAGTTATATCAACTAGTTGGGCAGTTTAAGACAGACGAGCGGCAGAAGGCATTTAGTGTAGCTGTAGAGCTGGCTGAAACTGGCAAGCAAATCTGTGTGACTTGCCTGAGATCACGATATTGTGTCTGGGTTAGCCTGCGTAGCCAAACTACGGCTGCTAAATCTCATACGTCTGCGATCGCTGCTTAGATAGATAAAAACACAGCCCAAGATGTTTTTGCGAGATGCAACTCGCGTCAGAGGGCAATCTCAATTGGGGATGCTTAGCTGAAGAAAATTACAGTTGCCAGTGAGTTTCTTAAAGCTATGCGTACTCCAATTACGACAATTTTGCTATTAGGTTTGTTGTTAATTTCTTTATTCTCTCCTTTTGCTGCTTTGTCCTTACTGATGATGTTTGTGTTAGTAACGACAGTTGGCTGGGTGGGTTGGTCGCTATTGCGCACTTTGATTCAAGGTGATGCCGAGTCAAGCTGAAGCAAGATTCATGAGCATGTGAAGTCTGCGGGGTAAGTGCGTTGGTCACTTGTCGAACAAATGGGTGCTAGTTGGCGTCAGAAAGTGAGACCGGATTGTGGCGGGTCGTTTATTGTAAACTTCTATTAAGTCTGTTTTTAGACCTGACATTCGCGATCGCACCTTTGGAGTGAAGCGTTCAGCAACCTATCTTCTGATCAGCTATCCCTTGAGCAAGCTAAGAACCGAGTTATCCTCTGGATCTGGCCTAATCTGATCGAGTTGCCGACTACGCAAGTGGGTGCGCACCAGAGTCAGCAATCAGGGTGGGGCACGAAGGGGCTAATGCTAACAATTTTTGCTCCCTAGGAATCCGTCCTACATTCCTTGAGACAAGCTGACTGTCCATGAAGTATTGGCATGAAACCTTAGCGGTAGCCCAACGTGTTGTTTTAGAACTGTGGCGACGACAGCGCAGTTTGATCTGCTGGATTATTTTCCCGATCTCGATTTTGCTGATCAACGGCTTAATTTTGGCAGAGCGAACTCAACTCTCAACAGCCCAAGCCTTTGAAGCCGCAGCGCCTCTGACCCTTGTAGGAGCGGCATTATTTTTCAGTTGTTTAGGTGGCAGCATCGCGACTGTGGTTGCTGAGCGAGAACAGCAAACCCTCAAGCGCTTGGCTATTTCACCGTTGAGTGGTGTGTCTTATTTCTTAGGCATTTTCTTAGCCTATGGCTTAATTGGAATTGGTCAAACGCTTTTAGTTTATACAGTTGCTGCATTTACAGGAGCGCAATTTCAAGGTTCGGTTGGCTTAGGCGGCCTCATCATCCTGCTGAGCATCTTGACTTATGTGGGGGGTGGGTTTTGTTTAGGCACCCAATTTGCTCGTCGTACCGAAGATGTGAATTCGCTGGTGGCTGCATTTGGCGTGCCGCTGCTAATTTTGGGTGGCGCGTTTATTCCAATCAGCTTCTTCCCAGATGTGTTGTTGAGAATCGCTAAGTTTAACCCGATCTATCACATGAACGAAGCATTGACAGGGGTCGCGGCGAACGGTGATGAGTTTGCTGCGATCGCTCCTCATTTTTGGGTGTTGGCGGGTTGTGCAGCCGTAATGGTAGGCGCAGGTTGGCTTTCGTATCGGCAAATGTTACGTATGGAACGGAGGCTATAACCCTGTGCTAGAAATCGCAAACCTCACCAAAAGCTATGGTCAACGCTCGGTGTTGCAAGGGTTGAGCCTGCATTTGCGCCCTGGTGAAATTTACGGCTTGCTCGGCCCCAATGGTGCGGGCAAAACAACGACCATTAATATTCTCTGTAATCTGTTGCGGGCTGAT
>CBIHQL010000709.1:0-2398 GCA_966211855.1 uncultured bacterium | reverse complement strand
ACCTTCTTCTGTCAACGCCATTCGCACACTGCAAAAGATGGGCTTAGAAGTCGTCATGCTGACAGGCGATAATCAACGCACTGCCAATGTCATCGCCCGTGAAGTTGGAATCCAACGGGTCTTTGCGGAAGTTCGCCCAGACCAAAAAGCTGCAACGGTTGAACGTATCCAAGCGGAAGGTAGAGTGGTAGCAATGGTAGGAGATGGCATTAATGATGCACCTGCCTTGGCTCAAGCAGATGTGGGAATTGCGATCGGAACCGGAACGGATGTAGCGATCGCTGCCAGTGACATCACCCTGATCTCTGGTGACTTGCAAGGGATTGTGACTGCGATTCAATTAAGCCGTGCCACGATTCGCAACATCAAACAAAATCTGTTCTTCGCGTTCATTTATAACGTCGCTGGTATCCCGATCGCCGCAGGCATTCTCTATCCCATCTTTGGCTGGTTGCTCAGCCCCATTATTGCGGGTGCAGCGATGGCGTTTAGCTCAGTTTCAGTCGTGACGAATGCTTTGCGGTTACGGAATTTCAAGCCTGCCAGTGTTCGCTAACGGGTGATGGGTAATCGGTAATTAAAAGTCCTATCCGTTGCCCATTACCATCATCCCTCACGGCATTCAAGGAAATCATCATGTTCACTCACATCACATTTTTCAGCACATTAGCAGGGATCGGATTTTTACTTGGTGTGATTTCAGGAACCATTCTCGGAGTTATCTAGGAGGCATTCAAATGTTCAAGCAGTCTGCAATGATCGGAAGTCTCACAGCATTCGGTATTTTGCTGGGAACCGCTTCTGGTGGAGCCTTCGCTCAAACACCCCACGACGAACATCACACAGCACAAACAGAACAGACTGGAGAGTTTCAACAGATTGATCAACCGTTGTGGGTGAAAGGAGCCGTCACGACTGGAGGATTAGGACTAATTGGATTAGAACTTTGGTGGTTTCTGTTAAGTAAGCCAAAATCGCGTAAGGCGATCACTCAGGGAGGTGTTCAAGAAGTTACTGTGACGGTTGATGGAGGATATGAACCGAGCCAGATTGTAGTCCAAGTAGGGCAGCCTGTACGGTTGAACTTCGATCGCAAAGATCCCAGCAGTTGCTTAGAAGAGGTCAGATTGCCTGATTTCCGCATCGCTAAAGATCTACCCCTCAATCAAGTAACCGCGATCGAGTTCACGCCTGACAAACCCGGAAGGTACGAGTTCACTTGCGGCATGAATATGTTTCGAGGAGTGGTGGAAGCACAGTCTGGAGAACCAACAGCCACAACTATCGGTAACTCGCCTTCCGAACCCATCCATCATGTAACAAATTCGGTATCTAGGAGTCATCGTTGAAGCGGGGTATTCAGCTTGCTTGCAGTGCGATTTCAAGAGTTACTGTCGTTCTAGCAAAACTGCACGGGGAAACAGAATATTATTTTCTTTGTGGATATGTTGGTATAGCGAGTTTGTAAGGGAGTGGTACAGCACCAATCCCTTACAGAAATCTATGAGGCGGCTTTTGAATGAAACGTTGAGTGAGCCGCAACAGAGGGCGTTACATTCGCTGGCCCAGAACGATAAATATCGGGTTGAGGTTCGCCATCGACCATGAGATAGCCGACCAAACCTTTTTCTAATCGCGACAATGAGTGATCAACCAGTATGAACCGCCCAGGCACTTCCACTTTGAATTCCACCATCGTTGCGCCACCGGGAGGAACGCTCGTCGTTTGTACATTGGTCATAGGTGCAGATGTGAGCGACGCTTCCGGGTAAACGCGATCGAAAACTTCACCGATCACATGGAATGAGGAGGTATAGTTGGGGCCACCCACTCCAAAGAAAATGCGCACTGTTTCACCGACTTTAGCATGCAGGGGAGATCGTTCTGCCAGTGCTTTGGCTGCCCCGTTAAACACAAAGTATGAGGGTTGTTCGTTCAGCAATTTATCAACGCTAAATTCTTGATTGCCATGATAGCCAGCAGGTTGAACGGTGTAGAGTTCACCTTGCATGACGTAGAACTCACGATCGACTTTAGATAAGCCCCCTTCCGGTTCCACCAAAATCAGACCATACATGCCGTTGGTGATGTGATGTGCCACCATCGGTGTTGCACAGTGATAAACATATAGGCCAGGGTTGATGGGCTTGAAGGTAAATACTTTTTCATTGCCAGGAGCAGTCTGCGAAAGAGCTGCACCGCCGCCCTGTCCTGTGACAGCGTGGAGGTCAATAGCGTGAATCATGCGACTGTGGCGATCGTTTTTTATTCGCAGTTCGACGGTATCGCCGACTCGGACTCGCATAAAGGGGCCTGGAACCTTGCTGTTATAAGTCCAGTAGGTGTAGGTTGTGCCGTCTGCTAGTTGACCCTCGACTTCGGTAGTTTCTAGGCTGAC
>CBIHQL010000708.1:0-2407 GCA_966211855.1 uncultured bacterium | reverse complement strand
CACGCACTCAGTCAACATCGCGATCGTCGGTAAATATGTCCGGTTGAGCGATGCGTATCTGTCAGTGGTCGAAGCTCTGCGTCATGCGGCGATCGCTAAAGGAGCAGACCTGAACCTGCGCTGGATCAACTCTGAAGACATCGAAGCTTATGGCCCAGAAAACTATCTCGAAGGCATTGATGGCATTTTAGTGCCCGGTGGCTTTGGGGTGCGGGGCGTAGACGGCAAGATCAACGCCATTCAATATGCCCGCGAGAAGAAAATTCCGTTCTTGGGTCTTTGCTTAGGGATGCAATGCTCAGTCATCGAGTGGGCACGGCATGTCGCAGGCTTAGAAAATGCCAATAGTGCGGAGTTTGAACCAACTGCGAAAAACCCGGTCATCAACCTCCTACCCGAACAACAAGATGTTGTTGATTTGGGTGGCACCATGCGCTTAGGCTTGTATCCTTGCCGAATTGCACCAAACACGCTCGCCTTCAGCTTTTATGGTGAAGAGGTGGTTTATGAGCGGCATCGCCACCGCTACGAGTTCAACAACGCCTACCGCAACTTATTCTTAGAAACAGGCTACGTGATTAGTGGTACCTCACCCGACGGTCGCTTAGTTGAAATTGTTGAGCTGCCTGATCATCCGTTCTTCATCGCTACTCAGTTCCACCCCGAGTTTCAGTCGCGTCCCAGTACACCGCACCCGCTCTTTCAAGGGTTTATGCAGTCTGCGATCGCCTATGCTGGTCAATCGACGCGATCGCTAGAGCCGAGCTTGAGCCAGCAATAATCTTCATCGGCAAGCGTCTGAAATTTGAGTGAGGAGTGCCCGTGGCCTATTGGGTAAAGATCACTTACGAGAGAAATATCTACGTCATTGATCTTGAACGAATTAGTGCCTTTGCTTATACCCCCAATGGCAGGCTGTCTTTCTATCTGCCAGATGGGGGAACTCACGTGGTTTTAAACCCGCAAGGCAACCCAGACGCTTATCAGCAGGTTCTCGATTACGTAGAGAAGGTGACTGGGCAAACACTTCCTTGAGCAAGGGCTAGCGATCGCCAACTACCAATTGCCAAGCTAATTTCGCGGCTCCGACCATTCCGGCTCGGTTGCCCAATTTTGCTGCCACCAGTTGTAGATCCTCTCGGGATGACGGGTGAACTCGCTGCTCAATTTCTGCCCAGGCAGTTGGTAAGAAAAAATCAGCGCTGGCACTAATTCCACCCCCAATCACGATCGCTTCTGGCGTGAGGACGTAAATTAGACTGGCTAGCCCTGCCCCTAACTCTCGCCCGTAATTTTGCCAAAATTCTAAAGCTTCGCGATCGCCTGCTTGCGCTAAAGATCCGAGTTTTGCTGGGTCTAACCCAGTGCGACGATAAATCGCTGAGGCTGAGACGTGCTGCTCTAAAGAACCACGATTGCCACTATTACAAGGGGCACCGTCTGGGTTGAGGGTGATTAAACCGAGTTCGCCAGCACTTCCCTTTGGCCCCACAAATAGTTGCCCGTTGAGAATCACGGCTCCTCCAACCCCTGTCCCTAAGGTGAGTAAGATGAGGTTTTGAAAGGGTTGGCCTGCTCCCAGCCACGCTTCTCCAACTCCAGCACAGTTGGCATCGTTCGCGACGGTGACGGGGCGATCGGTTTTGGTTTCTAACCACTCAGCGACAGGTACATCTGTCCAACCGGGGAGATTAATCGCGATTCTGGCAATTCGTCCCGCGGCATCTGAGGGGCCCGGGGTACCAACGCCGATCGCTAAACACTTTCTCTCTGGGTCAATTTGGGCGATCGCATCGACTAATGCTGCTAAAACTGATTCTGGGTAAGCAGGCTGAGGTGTAGCTACTGTGAGCGCTTGCAGACAAGTGCCAGCTTGATCAAACCGCCCTAACTTAATCGCAGTGCCACCGACATCAATTCCTAAAACCTGCGCCGCAGAATTGGTGCCTAACGGAAACTTGGAACTGATAGTCATAGCTGCGCTAACTAGAAGATTTCTGGTTCCAGTTTTCCCGCCGCAGGAGAGGGTTAATAAACTCGTTCAAGCCTTCGCCCAATAAAGACAGGCCCACCACCATTAAGGTCATTGCCATTCCTGGAAAAAAGGCAGGCCACCAAATCCCAGTGGACAAACCGCTGAGAGCTTTTTGCAGATCACGCCCCCACTCTGGCACGTCCGCAGGCAGCCCCAAACCCAGAAAACCGAGTCCTCCAAGCGTTAGAATAGCGTCCGCTGCATTCAAGGTGAATAATACAGGCACACTCTGAAGCACGTTGAGGAGCAGATACCGCTAGAGCACCGTCCAAGTAGAAGCACCCATTGCTTGAGCCGCTTCAACAAATAATTCCGTCTTCACAGAAACGGTGTGGTTGCGTACCACTCGATAATATTGCGGCACATAAGAAA
>CBIHQL010000707.1:0-2410 GCA_966211855.1 uncultured bacterium | reverse complement strand
CTGAGAAGATTGTTGGCGATCGGGCCACGGCAGGCTAACTCGCTGCTCATCAGTACTCGCCACAATCGTTTGGGTTGCGTCAACGAGAGTGATTTGCAACTGCTGTTTCCCAATGTGAGATTCAACCAAAGTACCAAGGCCGATCGCTGGGTCAACTTCCGCCAAGACGAAGCCCTCAAGTTCCTCATCAATGATCGGCGCACTCAGCCATAATCGGCGAACCTGACTATCTTCTGGCCCTTGAATCACGCGAGAAAGTTGTGGCTTCAGCAAGGTGCGCCATTGGTCGAACATTGATGCTGGCAAAGGCGCGATCGCATTAGTAGGGGTTACTGTCATCACCGGAGAAGATGCCAAAATCCGCTCTCCAGTCGGGTCTACAACTAATACTTTGTGTAAATCAGCAAAAATCTTTTGGGTGAGGTTTAAGCTTTGCTGCAACGTCGGAGCGCTCAGGGGTGATTGGGCGGCAAGTTGGGCGAGTTCTGTGACAGCTTCTAGACGCTGAGAGTGCCACGATTGCACTTCAACACTCAAATTGCTAGATGCCACGTGCAAGGCTGCTAGAGAAGTTGTGCGGATGTTATCCATGACCCCCCGGCTTTCAAGCATGATCAGCACCAGGGTGGGGAAAAATACAAAAGCCACCAATAGATTGAGCAGTGTCTGTTGAAACGATAATGTGCTGATTGCCTGCGGACGTTGGAGCCAACGATGCAGGGGCAAATGGGTGAGCATCAAACTGGCAATGAGGGCATTAAAGATGCCATTCACCGCTTGCTTTAACAAGGTAATGTTGACCAGCGCTGGGGCTACTTGCATGATTTGCCGATAAAACAGCCAAACCAACGGCATCCCGATTACCAGCCAAAAGATGGCATCGAGCAGGACAATATTTTCGCGACGGCGATGAAAAAACACCCCCACTACTATTGCCTCGCAGGTGAAGGTAATGATTGAGAAAGGATGATGCCAAATAAAAAAGGTGCAAAGGCTGGCGACGAATGCTGCGATCGCGCCCCAGGTGGTGCCGTAGAGACACACCACAATCCACACGGCAATGCTGCCAAATAAGAAGTCAATGTTAAAGAAAAAAGACCACCGCCAATAGTTGCCCAAGTAGCCGATCGCCATCAGCAGTAAGAGGCCAGCCGCAGACTGAGGGGATAAATTAAACCCTTGCCAGCGTGGAAGTGGAGATATACTCATCGCCTTGATTACCTGGGCACTGAAGAAATCGAATCGAATAGACTGCTTGCACGAATTAAAGTTGGCCCCCCTAACCCCCCAACTTTGGGGGGAACTTGAATGAGGCTTCCCCCTTTCTGAAATGCCCACTAGGGCTATGAATTGGGAGACGGGAGGGGGCCGCAAAGTATTCACGCAGGAGGTCTAGTGAGTCTAGGCCAACGCTGAGAGCCACATCAAGTCAGTAGTGCCTCATTTTGGACAAGAGAGCACCAACCCTTTGCTAATCGTTACTTATCGCACTGAGCCGCTAGCTACGAAATAATCGGCTGTACTGCACTTCGTGATTCATGCTGGCGATCGCCAACCCCCAACCGACACTGGCTAACTCGTCATCGCTCAAGCTGAGGGCTGTGTGTGCTGCTTGTTCTAAACTGGGCTGCAGGTTCAGTAATAGTTGCTGTCCAGCCGTTTGCCCTAGGGGAATGAGCTTGACCCCCGCATTGATCAAGTTAGTAGCCCAACTTTGCACATAGCCTAACGCCGCTGCTGTAATGGGAATTTGCCAAGCTGCTGCTGCCATGCCAAAGGCGATCGCAAAATTGCAGGGTTGCCCCACTGAGCCAAGATGAGCTTGGAGGGTCGGCTCCATCTCGTGTAACAGCCGACTCAGAGAATATCCCATTTGCCAACTTTGCTGTCGCAGTTCTTCGGTTTCGCGAGCCGCTGATAACCAAGCGTTCCAATCACTTAAAGCTGCATCATCATTGGCTTGTATCGCTTGATAAGCCCGCACCATCACCGCAGCTTCGAGGCGAACTGCCCCCCACTTTAATTCTTGCTCTAACCAGTGAGCCAAGGCCGTAGCATCTGGGAGCTGACCCGTCTCATCTAGCGTTTCTAGCCCTTCTGAGTAGCTATAAGCCCCAACTGGCAAAGCCGGACTCGCCAACTGGAGCAGTCGCAATAATGCAATATTAGGTAGTTCAATGGGCATGGCTGTGCGTTCCATAGGCTCCGGCTTCTGGCTGAAAAGGGGCAACCTCAGCGCTCACGTGCAAGCCCAAGTGTTCTAACATCGATTGCAACACGGGGTCAGGTGCTAGCCGCAGATAGCTAGCTGTGACTTCCAAAGGTACGTGACGATTGCCTAAGTGGTAAGCAGCCCTGAGTAAATCTAAAGCTGTTGAGCTAGTGACCGTCAAGACAGGTTCAGGCTTGG
>CBIHQL010000706.1:0-2410 GCA_966211855.1 uncultured bacterium | reverse complement strand
GCCAACCTTAGCAGCCAGGTAAAGATTTGCGTAGCAAGCGGTTTCAGTTTAAACACTTACCGCACTGAATCCTTCTGCACCAAAAATCCACACAACTGGGTAAGCAAACCAGAGAATGATTAGCGTATTTCTGAGCTGATGAAAAAGCCGATTCACTTTAACATGGCGACGACGGGCGGTTGCTGAATACTCCGTCATTAACGCACCTAAAATAGCAAGAAATGCGCCACAACTAATAACGTACCAAAGATAATTAGTGGGCGAACTCTCTAAAGTGGCGATCGCTCCTGTCACAATCATAAAGATATCCGCCGCTATGACTCCGGCAATGAGTTTAGGACGCGCCCCTGCAATAACGCCTAAATCGATTAGCAGTAAAGGCGTGGTGATGACCCAATCAACATAACGCCCCCAAAACAGGGTCTGCTGTCCTTTGAAGTTAAATAGAACAGTTTCGCCCAAGATCATGGTGAGATACATAGTGGCAGCCCAAAGTGTAATGAAGAAACTCATTAAGGCAAATTCCATGCCTTCTTTGCGTCGTTGAGCTGCAGCTTTCAAGCCAAAAATAATTGAACCAGCGATCATGCCAATAAAGCCGATCCATAACCAAAGTTGAGTGCCTGAAGACATTCGTTACCTGCCCGTTCACAATATTTTTTAAGTACTTTAACTTCGTAACTTTGTAAGTACTTTTAACGGCTTACTATACAAATGAAATTCACCTAAAACGTCACTCTACTGGGAGAAGGGTGAGTTCTTCCACCTGGCTGAAAGCTTTTTCACTTGATTTTCATTCTTTAGTGCAAATTTGAAAGGAGATTAGATTTAAGCACCGTGAATCTGTTGTGTAATCTCCTGTGCTATATCCAGCACTATTGTAGCCCTCGCTGTTTTGCTGCAGCTGCCCCACTTCCACCATGACCTGCGGCATCGGCAGCCGCTTTATGTTGAGGTTGCACATCACCTGTATGACCAATATGGGCTAAAGAAACAGCCACGTTAATCACACCAATATGAGACAAAGCTTGCGGAAAGTTGCCCAAATGCTCACCTGTTTTAGGATCAATTTCTTCAGCAAATAATCCTAACGGGGTACTGCGAGAGAGCATCTGGTCAAACCAGGCAGCCGCTTCGTCGGTTCGATTGGCTAAAATGAGGGCATTAATTAACCAAAATGTACACAAAACGAATGACGCTTCTTGCCCTGTCACTCCTTCGGGAGCCTTGCGATAGCGATAGCACAATCCATTGGAAACTAATTGTTGAATGGTGGCATCGATCGTGGAAATCATGCGTGGATCGGTGCCATCAATAAATCCCATAACCGGTAAAAGTAAATTGGCTGCATCTAAGGTTTCATCTTCATAGGACTGCTTAAATGCTTGCAGTTTGTCGCTCCAACCCTTATCCAAAACTTCTGCTCGAATGTCGTGATAGGCTTGCCGCCAAAGCTCGATATCTCCCGATAAGTGCAGTTCTTCTGCCATATCAACGCCACACTTGAGAGCGATCGCGAGCATGGCTTTACCGTAAACGAAGTGTCGTTTTCCACCCCGGACTTCCCAAATGCCGCTATCAGGGTCTTGCCAGTGTTCTACAATCCAGTCCAGCATGGGGCAAATATCCTCCCACAGATTTGTAGGGTCATATTTTCCAGCTTTCCAGGCAAAGTGGATGGCACTTAACACTTCCCCATATACATCTAGTTGTACCTGCCCAACTGCATTATTACCAATGCGTACTGGGCGAGAGTTACGGTAGCCCTGCAAATAGTCGAGCGTTTTTTCAACTGTTTGTCCATCTGACGTAATAGGATAAAGAATCTGAATGCCCGTTTTTTCTACACTCACCGTTTGCTTAAGCCAATCAAAAAAAGGGCTTTCAGCATCAAGATAACCTGCCAGTAACAACGCGTAGAGTGTGAAAGAAGCATCACGAATCCACGTGTAGCGATAGTCCCAGTTGCGTTCTCCACCGATTTCTTCTGGTAGAGAGGTTGTGGGTGCAGCAACGATCGCCCCTGAGGGTGCATAGGTCATCAGTTTGAGCGCTAAAGCACTACGAATCACCTCATTGCGGTAACGCCCCTGATAGGTACACTGATTTGCCCAATTTTGCCAAAAGGCGATCGTAGACTCCAAGGCATCATGAGGATTAGAGTGAGGTGCTGGGCTATCTTGCATTTCTAGGGTAAAGGCAAATTGCTGTCCAGCAGAAACGGTAATGCGGCATGTGAGCGTGTGAGTGTGAGAGTCAACTTGCCAGTTAACGGGTGCATGTAATCGAACATTACCAAACGTTACCACCTGCCCTGAAGCATGAAACTGAGGCATATCCTGAGCATAATTCAGGCGAGGAACGCAGGTACAAATCACTTCTACTGTGCCTTCTAATCCTTCCACAATCC
>CBIHQL010000705.1:0-2423 GCA_966211855.1 uncultured bacterium | reverse complement strand
GTTTTCACCCGCGCCAACGACTTGCTCAGCTCGCGCTTTTTTGCTTTCAATCAATTCATGTATTTTTTCTTCTAAGGTGCCAGTACAAACGAATTTATGCACTTGCACATTGCGGGTTTGGCCTATGCGGAAGACGCGATCGGTCGCTTGGTTTTCGACAGCCGGATTCCACCAGCGATCGAAGTGAAAGACATGATTAGCACGGGTGAGGTTAAGCCCGACACCGCCCGCTTTGAGCGACAAAATTAAAATTCGGGGGCCTTGGGGGTCTTGTTGAAAGCGATCGACAATTTCTTCGCGCTGTTTCTTAGAAGTGCTGCCGTAGAGGAACAAAATTTCTTGCTTAAATTGTTTCTCTAAATGGCCTTTTAGAAGTTTGCCCCACTCCGCAAATTGGGTAAAAATCAAGGCGCGATCGGCTCGGTTGGCTCCGACTTCTTCACTGGTTGAGAGGATTTCTTCGAGCATTTCTTCGAGTCGTTGGAGTTTACCCGATCGGCTCTTGAACGCGTTTGGCGTAGGTAAGTCTGGCGATCGCTTGCCATCTTCATCCTTGAGCAGCAGTGGGTGATTGCAAATTTGCTTGAGCTTGACGAGCAGCGCCAGAATCATCCCCCGGCGTTGAATGCCTTCTGCACTCTCGATCGCGGACAGAGATGCTTCTACGGTTTCCTGATAGAGCTTGGCCTGGTCGGTTGTCAGTCCACAAAAAACCGTCATCTCTTGCTTTTCGGGCAAATCTTGAATGATGCTGCGATCGGTTTTGAGGCGGCGCAAAATAAATGGTTGCACTAGCGATCGCAAAGTTTTGAGAGAAGCCGTGTCACCGTAGCGTTCGATCGGCACTGCAAACCGCCGTTGAAAGAAGTTACGCGGCCCCAAGTAGTTCGGGTTGAGAAAATCCATGATCGACCACAACTCGGAAAGGCGATTCTCTACGGGGGTGCCTGTGAGCGCAACTCGAAACTGAGTTTCTAACTGTCGAACGGCTTGCGATTGCTTGGCTTCGGGGTTTTTCACGTTTTGGGCTTCATCCAGCATCACCCCTTGCCACGCGAGACTTTGCAAATCCTTGAGATCGCGGTGAATCAGGGCATAACTGGTGATCACCAAATCTTGACCTTTGACTGCCTTGGTGAAGGCTTTCCCTTTAGGACGGCGATCGCCATGATGCACCATGACTTTGAGCGTCGGGCCAAATTTCTTGACCTCCCGCTCCCAGTTACCCAACACTGACGTTGGACACACTAAGAGGGTTGGTTTTTCGAGGGCAGATTGTTCTTGTAGGTGCAATAAAAACGCGATCGCTTGAATGGTTTTACCCAAACCCATATCGTCAGCGAGACAAGCTCCCAAGCCCCAGCGCTCTAGAAACGCTAACCAACCTGCCCCTCGTGCTTGGTAAGGCCGGAGTTCTCCTTTAAAGGCAGTGGGGGTGGGAATTGCTTCAGCGGCTTGGCTTCCGGCGGTCAGGCTATTGATCAGTTCTTGTAAAGCTCCCGACGCTTCAAAGCTCACGACGGGCAGCTTTTCAATTACCTGAGTGTCTCCGGTGCTAATCCGTAGGGCATCTTCAAGCGACAACGCCATCTGGTCTTTGCGCTCAGTGAAGAAATTCTGCGCAGCCCGGATGTCTTGCGGGCGCAACTCCACCCACTCGCCGTTAATTTCGACCAACGGCGTATTTAGAGCCACCAAGCGATCGAACTCTCGTTTAGAAAGCGTTTGACCGCCAATACTCAGCTCCCATTTGAAGTTCAGCAAGCTCTGCAAATTGAGACGGCGATCGCGACCTGGCGTAGAAGCTTCTGCCCGAATTTTTAGCCCTAAGCGATTGGCCCAGCCTTCTTGGTTGGCAAGACCAGGCGGTAAAACCACGCCAAAGCCACTATCTTGCAGTCGCCAAGCCACACTTTTGATGAACTCGTAAACTTGCAAAGCCGTGAGCCGACAAAATTGCGGGCGCTGTTCGTGCAGGCTGGGTTCCAAAAGTGGATACAGGCGAGAGGCTAAACCCAACCCCGCTAACAAGGTTTCTTGTGGTCGCTCAATGGTCTGCCCCAAATACGTTAACCGCTCGACAGGGTTGCTCCAGATGGTCGGGGCGCTCACCAGTAACTCAGAATCGTGATTGGCTTGCAGGAAGTATTCCAACTGCCATTCGGTACGCCCAGGAGCGGGGGGATGTAAATAAAAACAAGTGCGAAATTTACTCTGCCCCGATAAATAATCTTGCAGCGGTGCCGCCCACTGTTTGACTCCCATCTCCAACCGTTCTAGGGTGGCTGGCTCGGCAGTGATGACCCCAGACTCAGAACTGAGAGCTTGGAACCAAAGTTGTAAGGCTGGGTCTAGCGTTGCTTCTGACTTCCGGCGATCGCTCGTCGGGGCAGCGAGGGTTTCCTGTTGGGCGATCGCGCGAA
>CBIHQL010000704.1:0-2427 GCA_966211855.1 uncultured bacterium | reverse complement strand
CTGCATCAATTTCTACTTGCGGAAACTGCGATCGCGAAGATTGGGAAAGCGTGAGAATTTGCTGTTTCTCAGCTTGATTTAAGGACGTGACCTGAAATTCTGTATAAGAGCGTTCGATTCGGCTCTCTTTGGTAAAGTGATAGGTTCTTTCAGTCGTCCAAACACCGGCACAAGCCACAAAAAACTCATCAAAGCTCAGCATTGCTTAGCAAAGTTATCTCAATGTCCAAGAAATTAAGCTGTCAGGAAATTAGCAACTCTTCGACATCAACCCCAAAAAACTGAGAGTCGAGCTGTCTTGAGTCAAAATTTCTTTGAGGCAGCAAAACGAGTATATATTTTTGCTTGATTAATCTACCAGCCTTAGGGCACTATTTGGGTTTTAGCGATCGTCTATCTTTTTGCAAAGGCAGCTTTTTACAGTAACTTCAGGGACAGAAGCAGTTTTACAGAGCTATATCGCTGAGCAGCTTTATGTTTGCCTAAAAGCCACAGCCAAAAGCAAACCGTTGCGGCTTTAGATTCTATCCATAAGTCTTAAAAATTTAAGAGATTTTCTTCTGAATTCCAACAATTTAGGCAATAAGTATTTGTACGTCTATTTTTAGAGCCATTTTTCTGTGTATTTAATACTCAAATGACCAGAAATCAAGGCTTTAACTGCAATTAGCTACAACTATAAGTTTTGCATTTTTATTCTTAAGCAACAGACTCTGCATTCCTTGCTTAAAATTTACTCGCGTTAATTCTTAATTCTTGTTTTGTCGAAAAGTTAAATTATTTGGGAATACCAGACAGTTTGACAGATCGTTACTTAGGATAAAAAGAACTCACTCCGGATAATTGGGGCAGCTTATGGATCCTCTTCAACAACAAGTCAATTCTTTAGCGACAAAAGTTGATGTTTTGCAACAGCAAATTGTTGAGCAAATCAATCAAAAAATTGCTGAAGCAGTCGCAGAAATCAAACTAGCAACGAGTCAACCTGCCTCATCGATTCAGCCAGAAGTCTTATCACGGCGTTATGCCTATGCGGGTTTCAGCAGCCGAGAGCTGGGGATGGAGCATAAGGATGTACTGACAGACAACAATTATCCCCACGTGGAAGAACAAAGTAGCGAGCGAGATTTAGCGCCCGAAATTCAGATTCGGCGATTAACCGCTCAGCTAACTGCTGCTTACAATCGCATTGCTGCTCTCGAAGAACAGTTACTTTCTCAGCGCATCCACTAACCGCAGCCTCCGACAATCTTTGACTAGGTTGTCTAAGCGGTGTTTTGCGTGAAATTGTTTGTTAAATGAGTGCCTGTTGTTGCCGAGTATCTACCTGACAGTAGCGTTCTGCTAATGCATCAATAGCCTCCAGAAGCTGCTGTTGATGCCAATTTCGATAAAGTGACGCTGCGATCGCGCATCCCCCTGCGCCAACGCCTTCTTTTACAAACCCTTGTTCATAAGCTTGCAACTGCGGAAACCGAGAATTGGCAAAATTTAATTGAGTTGCGAGTAGTGGTACCGACCCAATTAACTTTGCCAGCCCCACAGTGTCTCCAGTTACATCTTCAGCGACCCAACGCGTAGTACCCACTACAATTTGCGCGGGTTGCCAAGCCAGTTGATGAGTTTGTGCGATCGCCCGTAGCAAGGCATAAACTGCTAACATTTGTGTCCCGCCAGCCAGCAGCACCCCACAAGTCCGGCTAGCCGCGATCGCCATTCCAGCCACGACTACTTGCATCGGATCTCCCACCGCTGCCACTAACCGCAGTGGGTCGGAGGGCATGGTTCCAGAATGGATTGTTAGAGAATCATGATTTGCCAGAGAAAATGGAGGGCAAAACTCGGCACGCTTTAGCCCTGCCTGAGCGATCGCCCACTTTTGCTCGTGGTTACAAGTTGGGTGACTGCTGTTGACCTTACCCGCTACCATCAAGCCCAAACCCGTGAGCACTGCTAGGGCTGTAGTTGTCCCGCCAACCACACATTCTCCCAAGATCAAATAGCCACCAGACACTTGATTTGCCAGGGTTTCTCCCCAAATCAGGCCTTGCTGAAACAAGTGCTCTACTACTGCTTGGCTCAAAGCTGCACCTTGACTCAAGCAAGCCGCTGGAGCCCCCCCCAAATCAATACAGGGCACCGAAGGCAGCGTTGGCAAACCGGCATTAAAAATCTGGACTGGGATCTCTAGACTCTCAATGACTGCTCGCGAAATCAATACCGGAGACGCGCCTGCTTGTAGCGGAGGCAGGGGGTAAGTAGGATGCGGCTGTGGCCCCTGAGCCAAAAATTCGGCATCGGCGATCGCGGTCAACTGACGGTCAGCAGGAGTTGCCCCGGCAGCAGAAATACCTGGAATTAACCCCGTCTCTGTAAATCCTAAAACACAGGCAAATAAAGGTTTTTGTTGGTAATAGCGACGCAACC
>CBIHQL010000703.1:0-2438 GCA_966211855.1 uncultured bacterium | reverse complement strand
ACCTCATAAATCAGAGTCAGGGGTTGACCACGATGCCAAAACAGATAGTGGCGGCCCCAAAATGGCCCTGACTGCTGAAATGCGTCTGCAATCACTGCGGAGTGCCCATGATAAACACCCCGCACGTCTCGGTAAAGTTCGGTGCGTAAGCGAGCTAGACTAGCCCAGATTGGCAGCGATCGATTTTGCAAATACTCATCAACGTGGCTAGCTTCCCACCACGAGGCAGCATAGGCAAGCCGTTGACCTGACGCAGTCCGCAGCCAAACTTGTCGTCGCAGCCGTGGCCCTGGAATTAAAGAGATTTGGCTAGGAGCTTTGTCAGCATCCATGCCAATCAGTGACATATCAATCACGTCAACTTCTGTTGGCTCTCCGGTCAAGAGCTGCAGATGTCGAGTCGGGGAGCCGTCTCCCAATAAAAGCATCTGCCACGCTGGAGCGAGTTGGCTATGGGGTAGCCCCTGCTGAATCTCCTCCGCCTCGGCTTGCCACAGTGTATCTAGGGCATACCAGGCGGCTGGTAGCGTTGTGCTTTTGTTTAATTGAAAGATGGAAGTCAAAGCTCTTTACAAATCTTTTCGTTCTTTCCTTGATCATAAGCAGGAAATGCTGGAGACGCAAAGAAAAAACAAAGCTGCAAGAGCTTTGTTCTTAGAGTTTAATTAATGCGGATGGCGAGACTCGAACTCGCAAGGCGTGAGCCACACGCCCCTCAAGCGTGCGTGTCTACCAATTCCACCACATCCGCGTGGTATTTAGAGTGTGCAAGGTGTCGGTGTGACTCCCGCTTCCTCCGGTTATCTACAATAACCTATAAATCAAATTTTTGATCCACTTTTTTGAGAAATTCCTAAAAATATTTTTAAGCGATCGCTCAACTCCTGGCTCAGTCCTCGCTGTAATCCCTGATACGGCGTTAAAAGTTGGTTGCTCTGGGTGGTTGGCGGGCGATCGCCAATAGAAAACTGAGGCTGAGTCATCAGTGGCGTACCGCTGCGTGATACGATCAACATCCGGCCTGAGGTTTGCGTGTAAGTCCTGGATTGGGTTCCGCCGTCAAGGTGTCTTCCAGAGCGCCTCAGAAAGATTTATTTTGACTGAATTATTGATCCTCAAGCTGAAAGATGCTTTTTTCAAAAGTTCTGATTGCCAATCGAGGGGAGATCGCCCTCCGCATTCTCCGCACCTGTGAAGAAATGGGGATTGCGACCGTTGCAGTTCACTCGACCGTCGATCGCCACGCGCTCCACGTTCAACTGGCAGATGAGGCGGTCTGTATTGGTGAACCACCCAGTGGCAAAAGCTATCTGAATATTCCCAATATTATTGCTGCGGCTCTGACTCGCAACGCCACCGCAATTCATCCCGGCTATGGGTTTTTGGCAGAAAACGCCCGGTTTGCCGAAATTTGCGCCGACCACAAAATTGCCTTTATTGGCCCCTCTCCCGAATCAATTCGGCTGATGGGTGACAAATCTACCGCCAAAGAAACGGCACAGCGAGCTGGGGTGCCTACGGTGCCTGGAAGCGATGGCTTGGTGACCGACGAGCAAGAAGCTGCTGCGATCGCTGCTGAAATTGGCTACCCCGTGATGATCAAAGCCACAGCAGGGGGCGGGGGCCGAGGCATGCGCTTAGTACCCGAAGCCAGCGAACTGACCAAGCTGTTTCTCGCCGCTCAAGGAGAAGCCGAAGCTGCCTTTGGTAACCCCGGCGTTTACTTAGAAAAATTC
This sequence comes from uncultured bacterium, assembly GCA_966211855.1. GTDB lineage: Bacteria > Cyanobacteriota > Cyanobacteriia > FACHB-46 > FACHB-46 > CBIHQL01. Next base: position 702 of record CBIHQL010000703.1, on the reverse strand, counting down.
ATTGAGAAACCGCGCCACATTGAGTTTCAGATTTTGGCAGATAGCCACGGCAACGTGATCCATTTAGGCGAGCGCGATTGTTCGATTCAGCGGCGCCACCAAAAGCTGCTAGAAGAAGCCCCCAGCCCCGCATTGAGTTCGGCACTACGAGAGGCAATGGGTAGTGCAGCAGTGCGATTGGCTCAATGTATTAACTATGTTGGTGCTGGAACCGTTGAGTTCTTGCTAGATCAGTCGGGCAATTTCTACTTCATGGAAATGAATACCCGGATTCAGGTCGAACACCCCGTCACCGAGATGATCACTGGGCTAGATCTGATTGCCGAGCAACTACGAATTGCTCAAGGTGAAAAACTGCGGCTGACCCAAGAGGAAGTCATATTCCGGGGGCATTCAATCGAGTGCCGGATCAACGCCGAAGACCCCGACTACAACTTCCGCCCTAACCCCGGTCGCATTAGTGGCTACTTGCCTCCTGGTGGCAATGGTGTGCGGATGGATTCTCACGTCTACACCGATTACGAAATTCCACCTTATTACGACTCGCTGATTGGCAAGCTCATTGTTTGGGGGCCTGACCGGGCGGCTGCAATCAAACGCATGAAGCGAGCGTTGCGTGAATGTGCAATTACGGGGTTACCGACGACCATTGGCTTCCACCAAAAGATTCTCGAAACCCCTGAATTTAATAAAGGTGAGGTC
>CBIHQL010000702.1:0-2455 GCA_966211855.1 uncultured bacterium | reverse complement strand
GGATCGTAAGTCACAACTTCGCCACCGCCGGGTTGTCGGGCGATCGCGCCACCTACATTCACAAAGTCAAAAGCACTGACATTCTCAGCGAGACGACGCAACCGCAGCTTCACATTCACCACATCACGCGTTCCTTGGTCGGGATCTTGGACTCGCTCTAAACCTAAGATTGTGACCTCGGCTTTGCCTTCTAAGGCGGGCTGTACAAGTGAGCCTGGTTTGCTAGCTGTTGTTGTGGCTGTGGTGGCAGTCGGTTCTGGTGTGGTTGGCTTAGCCTTGGCCTGAGATGCAGTATCCGTTGCCACATCTGCTGGGCGTTGCGAACTGAAGACTTGATAGAGGCTAAACCCGCTCAGACCCAAGGCTACCAGCGAGAATAACAGCGCGATGCTGGAGAGCGCATTGCTTTGAGATTGCCCTGGGCGGCGGGGTGCTGAATGAATGGCAGAACGTTCGATCTCTCGGCTAGGAGTCTTCATAAGCAAAAATGCTGAGACAATGATTGGGTGAATGTATAAGCTTTAAGTACCGATCCCGGTGGTAGATGAAGCTATTGTAAGGTTAAAGGCTGTTGTTCCCGTAATTGCCGTTAAAGAGCCTGTCAAATCTTCTTATACCTTTCACGATCGCTTCATTCAACCTTAATGCTATGGCTACCATGAACCGACCCATCGTTGAGATCAGTCAGGGTGTGTTGCTTAGTATGCTGATCGGCGCTGGAGCAGTAGGGGCAACGACTCCAGAAGGTAGGGTTGTGTCTTCCCAGCAATCTGTGTGTCCGACGCAGTTAGCGGCAGCGATCGCAGGAATTCAAGCTGCACCCGCTACAAAGTTAACCGCAGGACGCCCACCCCAGCCCAATAGTTCCCAAAAGTTGCGATCGCGATGGGGTGTATTAGTGCAGACGTTAGCAACACCCACAAGACCTGCCCAAACTCTCTATGCTCAAGAGGCAGAGCGCTATTTCATTCCTGCTTCTAATGCAAAGTTACTGATAACTGCTGCGTCTTTGTATAAATTAAAACCTGATTATCAAATTTCTACCTCTGTATATCTAGAACCATTATCAAAAGGCTCCGCAAATATACGAGTATCAGGCAAAGGGGATCCGAGCCTGACAGATCGAGAGCTGGCGCAACTGGCACAGCAAATCAAACAGCAGGGAATCTACCGCATTCAAGAACTTCGAGGTGATGATAGCTACTTTCAAGGGCCAGTGCCGTTTCCAGAATGGGAGTGGGGCGATCTGCAAGCGGGCTATGGTGCGCCAGTCAACAGTTTGATCGTCAATCAAAATGCGATCGCGTTTCAATTGGTGCCTCAGGCGTTGGGCCAACCGCTGCGTGTGCAATGGGATGACCCCGCTGAGGCGCGGCGCTGGCGAGTTGAAAATCGATCGCTCACCGTTGCACCAGATGCAGAAGAGTTTGTAGATGTGGGGCGGGCAATCGACAAACCCATCTTGAAAGTTGCAGGTCATTTACGCGTGGGAGCTGCCCCAGAGCCCGTTGCAGTAGCCGTTCTTAATCCTGGTCAAAACTTTTTGCAGCGATTTCAGCAAGCATTAGCAGCTCAACAAATCTCGGTGGCGCGGACGGTGCTGCTGACCACTCCTAGCCCGACTGAGCAACCGCCACTCGCCTCAATCCAATCTCCACCGCTGTCGAGTTTGTTAGTTGACACCAACCAAGAAAGTAATAACTTGTATGCTGAGGCTCTGCTGCGATCGCTGGGTGCGCAAGCCGAGCAATGGCTGACTCCGGAGGTTTTGGCTAATCTAGAAACCACAAGCGATCGCGGTTTGGCAGTCGTGAAAGCGGCATTGACCGAGTTGGGAGTTGACCCGACGGGTTATGTGTTGGCAGATGGGTCAGGGTTATCGCGACATAACTTGATCAGCCCAGAAGCCTTGGTACAAACTCTACAGGCAATGGCTAACCAACCTGAAGCCGCAGTCTATCAAGCGTCTTTACCTGTGGCTGGTGTGAGTGGCACGTTGCGCGATCGCTTCCAAAACACCCCGGTTCAAGGCAACTTGTGGGCGAAAACTGGCACTATGTCTGGCGTAACGGCACTATCTGGCTACCTGAAACCCATAAATTATCCACCGTTAGTCTTCAGTGTGATCGTCAACCAAGCGGATCAGCCCGCTTCGGTATTACGGCGACAAATGGATGACATTGTGTTGACCTTGGCCCGTCTGCAACCTTGTGCTTCTAAAGGCTGAGCTGGGTTAAAACTGGCGGCGCGAGAAGACAACAATAGCGATCGCTAGCAACAAGGTAGTGTAAACCACGCCATAGCCAGCATTGATCAACAACTCGCTCGGGGCGGCTAAGGCTCCTGAAACGGCTTGATTTTTGAGATCTAACCGGGAGAGATCGGGCAACACTAAATAGATGGCCTTGGTAGCGCGACGAATTTCGGGGCTAGAAGCGAGAGCGCTGAGGTTAAC
>CBIHQL010000701.1:0-2465 GCA_966211855.1 uncultured bacterium | reverse complement strand
CTATGCCGTGAATCGTTCAGGAGGGCAGTAGCCGTGGAGTTCCAACTGATTCGTACCAACCTAGCTACAGGGGAATCTCAAACTTCAACTGTTGAAACTCCGGTTGCCCTAGGCCGAGAGATTGCTTTGATGCCCGGAGTCCATGCAGGCGATCGCGTCACCCGAATTGCTTTAGAAGACAACCAAGTGGCTGACTATCACGCCCTGATCATTGAGCAAGAGGGTGAGTTGCAGGTGATCGACCATAGTCAAGGTCGGGGGCTGCGGGTGAATGGAGTGGTGATGCCTGCAAGCAACTTACAAGAGGGCGATCGCGTCCAGATTGGCTCCTACGATCTGCAAATTCAACTGCAACTCGCTACGGTTAGTGGTGCATCTCAACCCAGTTCAACGTCACAATTTAATGAACAAGGCGAGTGCGATCGCATGGTAGGTTTTTTGTTCAAACGCCGCTGTGGTCGCACCTCACAGATCGGTTGCCCTTACTGTCATGACGGTCAGGTGAATGAAGATCCCTACTTTTACGAGCGCTCTTACTATTCGGGCTATGGCAGCTACCAACACGGCTACTGGGGAAGCACCTATTACGCAAACCGTGATACCTACTACAACACTGAAACTCGCAATGTTGACTTTACCGATGCCGATAGTGCTAGTTTTGAGCGAGAACTAGACACCGATTATGAGCGGGATATGGGTGCCAGTTGAGCCAGCAGTGCGATCGCTCTCTCCCTCATTGGGTAATTTATGCCCTCGGTGGTGGCTGGGGACATCTCAATCGAGCTTTGGCATTAGCACGAGTGGCAGCAGAAAGATATCGGGTAACGATTCTCACGAATAGCCCGAATGTGGGGTTTGTAGACCTAACCCCCCAACCCCCTTCCCTGCCAGGGAAGGGGGAGCTAGGAAGAATATGTATAGAGGCGATCGCTCCTGATTTGAGTCGAGAGGCGATATGCGATCGCGTCCGAGAGTTCTTGCTCAACACGGCTTATGACTGTTTGATTGTTGATACCTTTCCCCGTGGGTTGGGGGGTGAGTTGGCTGAGATCTTGCCACAACTGTCAGTGCCGCGAATTTTGGTGCATCGTGACCTCAACCCTGATTATGTGCAGGCCAAAGATTTATCGGTATTTGTTGCGCAGCATTTTGAGCAAATACTAATTCCAGGAGAGGGAGATAATTTATCTTTCAGTTATCTACCCAATGTCTATCACACAGATCCCTGGTTGATTCGCAATGCAGATGAATTGCCGAGTCTAGAGACAGCGCGATCGCTTCTCCGTCTTCCTGCTAATTCTGTATCCACTATCCTAGTTTGTGCTTCCTCTCCTCTCCCCCCTTCCCTTCGAGGGAAGGGGGCTAGGGGGTTAGGTCAGTTAGATCAAGAAGTCTCCCTCTTTGGCAAACTTACTGCTCAGCTTCAAGCTGCTTTACCAGAGGCTGCCATCCGTTGTCTTTCTCCCCAATGTCCACTCTATTGCCCACCCGAACTTTGGGTGACACACTGGCCCGGAATTGATTGTCTGCAAGTTGCTGATGTCGTTGTGGGTGGTGCGGGATATAACACCACCTATGAATGTGCGGCTTTGCAGATCCCTTTAGTCTCTTTTGCATTTCCCCGACTGTACGATCGTCAGCTTCGTCGTGCCGAGCGCTCTAACTATCTTGTGCAGAGTATCCCTGAGGCGATCGCGACGGTCAAAACCTTGCTACAACAATCTCCCCAACGTAGATGCAACCAACCTGTCAATTATGTGAATGGTGCTGTGGAAGCTGTAAAGGAGATTGAAAAGGCGATCGCTGGTTCTCAACCCACATTCACACCAACAGGCGATCGCTCCCAGCCTTGACCTTCATAGCCAAAGTGAAAGAGATCAGGATGCAGCATCTCTGCCAAGATTTCGAGAGAATCTACCAAGCGGGGGCCAGGGCGGTTAAAGTACTGGTTGCCATCGACCACATACACTTGATTATTCTGCACTGCTGCTAGTTCCTGCCACGCTGGATTTTGCGCAAGGACGGTGAGGTCCTGTCGGGTGCGGGCGAGATCATAACCGCAGGGCATGAGGATAATCACTTCGGGGTTGGCTGCACTCAATGCTTCCCACTGTAACCACGGCGAATGTTCACCCACCACGCCAAATAATGATTCTCCTCCAGCCAGGGTGACTAATTCTGGCACCCAGTTGCCTGCTGCCATCAGCGGATCAGCCCATTCAATACAGACCACACGAGGGCGATCGCTCAAAGCTTGAGTTTTCTCAGCACAAGCATTCACTCTGGCTTGCAGTTGACTGATAGTAGGCTGACCATCTACGCCCAAAGCTGCTGCAACCCGCTGGATATCTTGCCAAATATCAGTGAGCGTATTGGGTTGTAAGGAGATGATTTGCGGTTGACTGTGAGTGAGTGTGGCTACGGCTTGTTCAACATCTGCTAAACTCACGGCACATACTTCACAT
>CBIHQL010000700.1:0-2470 GCA_966211855.1 uncultured bacterium | reverse complement strand
AAAATCACCGCTGTCAAAACTGGGCCTAGTTCTCGCGCCAAAGAAATCGCCAACACCCCGCCAACGGCATTCCCGGCTCCAAAGGTGATAAATTCTCGGGCCACCTGGATTGTAAACACCATGCCTACAAAGCTAGCCGTCAGCAGAGCAATCATGAGCGATTCTGGCCCTACGATCGACATTTGCTCTAAGGTGTTGCGGCGATGAATCTTGCCTGCCAAGAGATGGATCAACACTTGACCACCCAGAAAAATTGCTGCCAGCAACCGCTGACTCCATAATCCCAAGCTAGAACCGGGCGTCGTTTCGCTCAAGGTAGTGCCAATCAGGTAAAGATCTGATACAGAATACTCGGATTAAGGCAGAATCGAGAACTGCTGAGCCAAATTTTCCTCAAGCAGGCTCTAAGCTTCTCAGCTTAAATTGCTGTCTTACTTGCTGCGCTCAATGACTATAAACAGTTGTTTACATTCAGCTCTAGATTGCAATATAAGTTGAGAGTTTTATGAGTCTATGATGGCTAATATTGAATAAATCTGGCTTCGTAAAGTAGATCGCTCTAAAGTTCTCATACAGAAGACATGAGCCTGCTGCAATGACGCAAAAAAAGCCCTACAGTCACGAAAATGCGTCTAAGCAAAGTATCAAATCTTTTAATTAAGATTTAAGATTTTTGAAATCTGAACTAAATTTTGGCGATCGCCCCTATTGTAGTAGGCAATGAGTATGCTTACGCATGGGTTTGCTGTCAGTTCAATCGGAGTACTGTTCTCTCCATGAGTATTTTGGCTGCTTTCCTCCGTTCGCTTCTGCTGACTAGTATCCTAAGTTTCACAGCTCCGCTCTTACTGGTGGGTGCTATTTTAGTAAGCCTTTTTGTGGCAGGATACATCCCCTGGTTAGGTGCATTTAGCGAGGCCGCAGTGGCTCAAGTGCTGAAGTTTCTGGCGACATTCGGCAGTGGCGAACCTTGGCACGGCCTAATTGTGATTGGTGTGACCTGTGGTTTGGTGGGTGGCTTATTCGATACTTACGCCTTCTACCGCTATCAAACCCTTCGTGATAGCTGATTGAGCCACCTCAGCAGAAAACCCAGCTTTTGGCTGGGCGTACGTCACGCATATGACGTTTTATAAAACTCAAATATAGAAACTAGTCGTTGATCTCACACTAGCCATACCCTTCAGCTTACCAAAGGCTAGGTCAGGAAAACTTTATTAAAAACTTCACGTCTGCATTTTCTGAGAGGTTGCCGGAGAAATCGCACCGTGACTCCTCAGAAATCTCTATCCTAAAAACTAGTGCTGTTTTTAATAAGTGCATGATTCAGTTCAGTCAACTCTTCCGTCGCTGGGCAGAAATCTGGCGATCGCGCCCTAGACCTCAAAGCCAGCAGTTTTGGCGCCGAGCGATCGCGCTGGGTTTAAGCGGTTTCTTACTGGGTTGGGGGTTAAGTCCAGAAGTGGCTTGGGCAAAGACTCCAAACTCGCCCACTGCCACTCCTGCTAAAACAGATGCCCCCGCTAAAACAGAGTCAATTCAACCGTACCTCGATCGCGTAGTTGATCGGGTGACTGAGTTTCGTCTAGAAAACGGTCTTAAATTTATTGTCTTAGAACGGCATCAGGCACCTGTTGTTTCCTTCTTAACCTACGCTGATGTGGGTGGTGCTAATGAGCCAGATGGTAAAACCGGAGTTGCTCACTTTTTAGAGCATTTGGCTTTTAAAGGGACTCAACGCATCGGGACTCAAAATTATCAAGAAGAAAAAGTAGTGCTGGCGCAACTCGATCGGCTGGCAAAGCAGATTGAAGCAGCTGAGGCAGCGGGCAAAACTGAAGAAGTTACCAAATTGCGGCAAGCATTTGAGCAAGCTGAAGCTAAAGCCAATAGCTATGTAAAGCAAAACGAGTATGGGCAGATTGTGGAGCAAGCTGGCGGGGTCGGCCTTAACGCCACTACCTCATCGGACGCAACTCGCTACTTTTACAGCTTCCCCTCTAATAAGCTCGAACTTTGGATGTCGCTGGAGTCAGAGCGCTTTCTAGAGCCAGTATTTCGCGAGTTCTATAAAGAAAAAGATGTCATTTTAGAAGAACGGCGAATGCGGGTCGATAACTCACCGATCGGCACTATGATTGAGGCTCTTTTAGACACTGCTTACACGCAGCATCCTTACCATCGTCCGGTGATCGGTTATGAGCAAGATATTCGTAACCTCACTCGCGAAGATGTGCAGCAGTTTTTTGACACCTACTACGTCCCCAACAATTTGACGATGGCGATCGTTGGTGATGTTAACCCGCAAGAAGTCAAGCGCTTGGCAGAAGTTTATTTTGGGCGCTTCAAAGCGGGGCCAACTCCTCCGAAAGTAACGACTGTAGAACCCCCTCAACAAGAAACTAGAGAAGTCTCCCTACAGCTACCCTCGCAACCTTGGTATTTAGAGGGCTATCACCAACCTGCCATG
>CBIHQL010000699.1:0-2475 GCA_966211855.1 uncultured bacterium | reverse complement strand
GGAGAGTGGTTAGCGGTCTTCCGGGATGAAAACGGTCAGCCTGTGGCGCTACGCGATCGCTGTATGCACCGTAATAGTCGGTTATCGCGAGGTCAAGTGTGCCAAGGCCAATTGCACTGCCCCTATCATGGTTGGGTTTATGACAAAGCGGGGACTGTGGTTGCGGTACCTGCGGAAGGAGACAGTTTTCAGCAAGCCAAAGCCCGACGAACTCAGCATTATGATACCTGTGAGCAAGATGGGTATGTCTATGTGCGACTGAGCGATCAGCCGAGTGAAGAATTTGAACCGTTCCCCATGCCTCACTATCAAGAGCCGGGTTGGGAGACGGTACGAGTCATTAACCGTTTTCGCAATACAGTTACTAACTGCGCTGAGAACTTTATTGATATCCCTCATACCGCTTCAGTGCATCCGGGTGTATTTCGCACGCCTCGTAAGCAACAGCTAGAGATGACAGTGGAGCGGCAAAAAGGAGCAGTACGGGCGGAATATCGCAATGAGACAACGAATCTAGGTTGGTATGCTAAGTTTCTCAATCCGAGTGGTGGCAAAGTGCGTCATACCGATTATTTTTTTATGCCCAATGTCACGAGCGTGGAGTATGACATGGGGCGCGATCGCCAACTGTGGATTACGAGCCAATCGATTCCGGAAACTGAAGACTCTACACTGGTCTATACCGATGTCACTTACAACTATGGCATCTGGAATAAGTTAGCGCGCCCCTTGGTGCATTGGACGGCTCAATACATCATTGCTCAAGATGTCGAAGCATTGGATCTGCAACGAGAAGTGATTGAGAAGTATGGACAAAAGTTTGCCAATACCCCAGCCGATACAATCCACACATTTGTAGAGTCAGTTCGCGATCGCATTGCCATTGGAGAAGACCCACGCCTCCTCCCCGATCAATCTGTAAAAGTGACCTTTTGGGTGTAGCAATGGCTATTTTTGCGGCGTTTTTCACATTGATGATGCTGACTATAGTTCGCGATCGCCCCTCCCCAAAGTTGTGGCAAAAGCGAGGCGAGGACTGGTTGCTGGATCTGTCAGGACTATGTATTCAAGGTGTCGTAATTCCAGGATTGCAACTATTGGTAGTTTATCACCTATACCATTGGCTATTGCCTACAGAGCAAGGCATTTTCACACTCTCCCCATTAGTCGGATTCTTGCTGAGCTTTGTGTTAGTTGATTACCTCTACTATTGGAATCACCGACTCTTACATTCTCCCCGCTTGTGGTCGCTGCATCAGGTTCACCATACCGTCACCCAAATGGATGTGCTGGGTACATCTCGCAATACGATTTGGAGTAGTTTTTTTATTCTCTATTTATGGGTGCATCCCTTATTCCTCTACGCGTTACAGAATCCTACAGGTTACGTTTTGGGTGTGACCTTGACTGCAATTTTGGATCTGTGGCGACATAGCGCGATCGCCCCAAGTTCTTCCAGTCTTTTAAATCATTTACTGTCCCCCTGGTTAGTTTTACCGCAAGATCATGCTTGGCATCATGCCCAAACTGAAGGCTGTAACTATGGAGCAAATCTCAAGCTGTGGGATAAACTGCACGGTACTTACTATCAAAGCGATCGCGCCCCAGAGAGATTAGGTATAGAAATAAATCTCACCTTAGCACAACAACTGTTTTGGCCTTTTTAGGGAGATGGCAGAGCACAATGACACTGCTCAGCACGATTTTGGCTTTCTTTCCAGCGCTAGTCATGTTGTTGGCAGGAGTCTCTTTTCTAGGGATTTGTACTGCTCCTAGTGTTGTAACAGTGGCACTCTTTTTGTTTGCACTGTATGGTTTTCCTCTCATGATCCATCGCCTTCATCATTGTTTTTACCCTGTCATTGAAGGTGTCAGTTACCTTAAGGGCAAAACTTATTCCCCTTGGTGGGGTAGTCATCAAATTCAAGCCATCTATATTGCCTTTCCAGCTTTGGAAACCTTGCTGCGGTTAATTCCTGGTTTATTCTCTTTATGGTTGCGATTGTGGGGGTCTCAGGTCGGCAAAAGTGTTTATTGGACACCCCAAATTCAGATTGCCGATCGCGGTTTGTTAGAGATTGGCGATCGCGTAATTTTCGGTTATGGCGTGGGTTTGTACTCCCATGTCATTAAACCTCGAAAAGGAGACTTAATGCTCTATGTCAAGAAAATCAGGATTGGTGAGGATGTCTTTGTTGGGGCTGGGAGTAATTTAGGGCCGGGTGTGGCGATCGCTTCCAGAAATTGTATCCCTGTCTTAACTTATGGCTATCCCAATCAAAAGTTCGGCAAGTCTAACTCATAGTGTGAATGCTCTACCCACAAGCGAGAACCTGTTCCATATTTTGAATTCAGTAGGCTTCCTGCACGAATCAAACTTGGCCCCCCTAACCCCCCAAAATTGAGGGGAACTTTAACGGGGCTTCCCCCAGCATTGGGGGACGGGAGGGGGCCGCAAAGTATTCACGGAGGTCA
>CBIHQL010000698.1:0-2477 GCA_966211855.1 uncultured bacterium | reverse complement strand
TGCTTCCCAGTCTTTCCTCAGCACGAAAAAGCGAATCAAAATTTTGATCGACAACGACAGATTTAGGAATTAAATGGGCACTATCCAAGTCAGAGTAGGACAGATCTCCATCTGGGTCATCCCAGGAGTAACCAAATAGTTCTGGCCCGTTGCCAACATCTCCGTCAATTGCTTTGCAGTAAGGGTCAATTAAGAGTTTGTTAGGGTTAAAACGAAATCCTTGTTCGGGTTTGTAGGGGCCATGTACTCGATAGCCGTAGCGTTGACCAGGCCCAATCCCAGGGACATAACCATGCCAGACAAAGTTACTTACCTCTGTTAGCGTGATGCGGGTTTCTTGATCGTCCCGGTCAAAGAAGCATAATTCTACCCCTGTAGCATTTTCTGAAAACAAGGCAAAATTGGTGCCTTTGCCATCCCAAGTCGCACCCAAGGGATAAACATCACCGGGCCAAAGCGCTAGATACATAACAGTGTTATTAAAAGTTAGAGAAGTGGGTGAACGAGTTGATAGATACAGGGCGACAGCCTTAAATTGCTATATCAACTCTAAAGAACCTACTTAAGCACGATAAGGCTTAGAACCATACATTGACTATCTCTCCTAAGCGAGAAACTTAGGTCAACCAAGTCTGTGTTCTCTGCTGTCTCTCTTTGACTCACGGAGACTTGGAATCTTGCTTTTCTTCCCTAACTCAGGGTTTTAGCTGAGGCTGCTTTTATATACCTAGTGCTTAACGGTGCATAATTGCTGTTTATGCATCTATCTACGGTTATAGAGTTCTGTTAGATGTCGCAAGCGATCGCTCAATTCTGAGGTGAGTTGGTCAGAGCTGAGATAGCGCCACCGCCAATTCCCAGCATATTGGCTGGGATCGTTCATCCGGGCACTGCCATCTAAATCTAGTAAGTCCTGTAATGTCAGGATTGCCAAATCGGCTACAGAGGCTAAAGCTACTCGAATCAGCAACCAGTTAATGGCGGGGATCGCTTCTGGAGAGTCATAGCCTAAGTAGTCAGCCAGTAATTTTCGCTCTGATTCGCTCGCAGTTTGCCACCATCCAATGCTGGTGTCGTTGTCGTGGGTGCCTGTGTAGACAACGGTGTTGGGGATGTAGTTGTGGGGCAAATAGGCGTTTTCGGAGGTGTCGCTGAAGGCAAATTGCAAAATTCTCATGCCGGGGAAGTGGAAGCGATCGCGCAATGCTTCGACTTCGGGGGTAATGATGCCCAAGTCTTCTGCCATCACGGGTAGGCTACCGAGAGCTTGTTGCAGGGTTTCAAAAAATTCGGCGTCGGGGCCTTTGATCCACTCACCGTTGATGGCTGTTTCTTCGCCTGCTGGAACTTGCCAATAAGCTTCAAAGCCTCGGAAGTGATCGATGCGCACAATATCGACGTATTGCAATGTGGCTTGGAAGCGTTTGATCCACCAGTCGTAATGGGTTGCTTTGAGTTGATCCCAGTCGTAAACGGGGTTACCCCAAAGTTGGCCTATGGCGCTGAAATAGTCGGGTGGGACACCAGCAATAAAGGCGGGTTCGAGGGTGTCGGGGTTGAGTTTGAAGATGGTTGGGTTGGCCCATACGTCGGCGCTGTTGTGACATACATAAATGGAGATGTCACCTACGATTTGGATATCTTTTTGGTTGGCGTAAGCTCGCAGTTCGGCCCACTGTTCAAAAAATTTGAATTGAACGAATTTATGATAATTAATTTGCTCTTTTAAGGTTTCTGTCTGGGCTTGAAGGGCAGCGGGTTCACGACGGGCGATCGCGGGTTCCCACTGGCTCCAGCTTTTGCCTTCGTTGGCTTCGAGCAAGGCCATGAATAAGACATAGTCATCCAACCAGCTTGCTTGTTGCTGGCAGAAGGTTTCAAATTGGGGGTTGGGTTGCTGGGCTAGGGCTTTCTGAAAGCGATCGCAGGCGAGTTGGAGAAATTTGGTTTTGTGGGGGATGACTTGGTTAAAGTCAACGCGGCTGGGGTCTGAGGAGGTCAGGGGGCTGAGTTCATCGGGTTGTAGTAGTCCTTCGCTGGCAAGACGATCGAGGCTGATCATCAAGGGGTTCCCGGCAAAGGCGCTGAAGTTCATGGTGTAGGGCGAGTGCTCGTATCCGGTTGGCCCTAGGGGTAAGATTTGCCAGAGTTTTTGTCCGCTACGATCTAGAAAATCGACGAATTCGTAGGCGGTTTGTCCGAGGTCGCCGATGCCAAAACGGCTGGGCAGTGAGGTGGGATGGAGTAAGATGCCGCTGGCTCGTTGAAAGGTCATAGGGTCATTGACAAATTCTCTGCACTGAAAGGATATCTTGTGAAGTTGGGCTGTTTGTATTACTTGAGGTATATTTTTGGGTTTTGTAGTCTATTGAACCGAACCTTGGGGGAAACCACACCCCAACCCCCAGCAGAGGGACGGTTGAGTACCCCACACCCCCACCAAAAAAAATTGAGGTCATGTTTATATCAGTTAACAG
>CBIHQL010000697.1:0-2481 GCA_966211855.1 uncultured bacterium | reverse complement strand
CATCACCACTGTTGAACTGTCAGTAGCTGACCATCATAATTTGACTAGTGCCCTGATACCCAAATTCGTGTTATCAGCACGAATTTGGGTATCAGGGCAGATTTTTGGCCCCTCTCTGCGATCGCTTTTATCAACCAGAGACTAAGTGCAGTAAAAGGTTTGGGCTAAAATAACACCACTTGGCTACCCCTGATCGTTATTGATTGAGCGCCCATGACCTTACGCGCAAATTTTTAGCTTTGAGCCCCTATGATTTCGTCCGAAACCAGCCCCGAATTTGAAGCCTTGTTAACTCACCTTAAGCACAAACAAGGATGCGATTTGACGGGCTATAAGCGCTCAAGTTTGATACGGCGGTTTAGGCGGCGGATGGAAGAAATCAATATTGATAATTATCAGAGTTATCTACAGTATTTGGAATACCAGCCAGAAGAATATCTGGCTCTGCTAGACCAAGTTCTAATTAATGTCACCAGTTTCTTTCGCGATCGCGATGCTTGGGATTATCTAGCTACCCATATCATTCCTAAAATTATTGACAACAAGCAACCTGATGAACCTATTCGAGTGTGGAGTGCAGGCTGTGCTAGTGGTCAAGAAATTTACAGCCTTTTAATGTTATTAGCAGAAGCACTCGGTATTGAATCTTGTTTGCGGCGAGTTCAGTGCTATGCCACTGATGTAGACGAATCGGCCCTTAAGCAGGCTCGACAAGGCACTTACAGCACTGAGGATATTACCCATCTCCCACCTCAGTTGCTTGAGAAATATTTTAGGGCAAGCGAACAAGGCTATACTTTTCACTCATCTCTGCGTCGTAAAATCATTTTTGGTCAGCACAATTTGACTAAAGACGCTCCTATGTCAAAAATTGATTTGCTGATGTGCCGCAATGTACTGATCTATTTTAATTTAGAGACTCAAACTTCTATCTTGACTCGATTTCACTTTGCGCTTAAAAGTACAGGTTTTTTGTTTTTAGGTAAGGCAGAGACATTAATCAATCACCGACCTGTTTTTACGCCTATTGGTCAGCAACACATTTATACCAAAGGACTCAAGCTGGAATTAGCAGAGCATCTAGCCATCACCCCTCAAACTTCCAAACAGCGATCTCCTGAGCCGTCAACAACCCACAATCGGTTTTGGCAGGCTTCTTTTGCAAATAGCCCTGTGGCTCAACTTGCGGTCAGTCTTAATGGTTTCTTGATTGGTGCAAATCAGCAGGCAAATCGCTTATTTAAGTTAACACCCGACGATTGGAACCGTCCGTTTCAGGAACTTGAGCCTGGTAAGCTAGTGGGTTCTCAAGCGTTTATGGCTCGCTTTCATCACAATCAAAACACCATTACTTTAAAAAATATCGAGTGGAGCCATTCAAAAACCACAAAATACTTTGATATTGCGATCGCCCCTGTCTATGACCCACAAAAACGATTGCTAGGTATTACGGTGACATTCCTTGATAAAACTAACTACCAACGCTTGAGGAGAGAGTTGAAAAACACACATACAGAGCTAAAAAGAGTTTCTCAATCCTGCCAAGAAACCTATACCGAGCTAGAAGCGGCTTATCAAGAAATTGACCTGCTCATCCAAGATACACCTGAGAGTTAGAGATACATTCAGCTTAAAGGTGCTATATTCGTCCCTTCCGATAGAAGCAAGGGGTGTAGATTTTGGTGAATACTGCAAGTAGAACAGGCGTAGGGGCCTACAGCATGCCATGAGCAAGCCCAAAGTCAACACCCATCAGGTATGGCAACACCTAAGCAATGATAGGCTCGTTCGATACCTGCTGCTGTTTGCACTCGCTTGGGCGATCGTACAAGTGTTGGCTTACTTTGAAAAAGTCATCGTTATTTTTATATTTGCAGCAATTCTGGCATTTTTGCTCAACTATCCGGTGCAATTTATCTCTCGCTTTATACCTAGATGGATAGCCGTACTGCTAGTATTTGCGCTGACCTTGTTGGTGTTAGGTGGGCTGATGGCAACTCTAGGGTTAGCTGCCATTGCTCAAGCACAGCAGTTATTAGAACAAGGGCCACAACTTTTTGAGCCAGCGATCGCCCTACTGCAAAACTTACAATCTTTTCTGCAAAGTCGAAATATCACCGTCGATTTCAGCACTTTTGAGTCTCAATTGCGCGAACAAGTCGTGGGTCTTTTGACTATGGGTTTTGCCACCATTCAGAATGTATTGTTCAGTTTGCTAGATCTGACTTTGATTGCGGTCGTTGGTCTGTTTATGTTACTTGATGGTCAACGGTTGTGGAACCTGATCATGAAGTTGTTTCCACCTCGTTTACGGCAAGATTTAACAACAGCCATTCAGAAAAACTTTTTGGGCTTCTTCTGGGGGCGGTTGATACTTTGTATCTTTTTTGGTCTCTCCGCCTTTCTCGTCTTTCTCGTGCTCAATGTCCCTTATGCTCTGGTGATGGCAGCGATCGCCTGTACCTTTGACCTCATTCCAGG
>CBIHQL010000696.1:0-2487 GCA_966211855.1 uncultured bacterium | reverse complement strand
CGACGAGCCCCAGCCGAAACCAAAGCTGAGGGTGCCGAGACAGTGTTTTAGACCAGGGCATACACTAACTTCCAGAAACCTGACGGAGTGCATCGCAATCAATTTTGCTCCATCCACGATACGGCAAAAGCTCTCTGATCTTCTGCTTTCCGACAGATGAATGCCTGAAGTGCGTGAACCACACTGGGGCATAACGTTCACAAGGAGTTTGACTCATGCCTGCTCAAGCAATTAATAATCTGGAATACGATCTGCTAACTGTTTTGCAGAATAAGTCTGAGGCGGTTCAGGCTTATGAAAACTACATCCAAGATGCTCAGAAGCAAGGATCTCAGCCTTGTGCAGATCTGTTTAGAAAGCTGCAAGAGGAAGATGCTCGGCAAGCTCAAGAGATTCGTCAACATCTCCAACAGGTGATGCAAAACGGCAAGATGTAGGAGATTGGGGGAGCCCCCCAAACCCCCGGCTGGGGGACGATTGCTTCCCCCAGACCCCCTCCAAAAGATTTTGATCTCGAATTTCTGGTTGAAGGATCTCAGCCGTTCGCGCTACATCTCGGCTGGGATTTTGAGCTGATGGGGTTAAAGAAATGTAGAGATTTGCTATTTGCTCTTCAAGTCCCCCAAAATTGGGGGATTTAGGGGGCATTTTAAAGCGATCGGCTAGAGAAGGTGTTGCACTGGTCGGGGTCGCCGGATTGGATGCCTCGTTCAAACCATTCGACGCGTTGAGCAGAGGTGCCGTGGGTGAAGGATTCGGGGACGACATAGCCTCTGGATTGCTTTTGCAGGCGATCGTCTCCGATGGCACTAGCAGCGTTCAGGGCTTCTTCTACGTCTCCGGCTTCGAGGATTTGCCGCGATCGCTCGGCACGGTTGGCCCAAATTCCGGCAAAGCAGTCGGCTTGAAGTTCGAGGCGGACTGAGAGTTCGTTGGCTTCGGTGCGGCTCGCCTGGCTTTGCAGCGATCGCACTTTGTCTGAGATACCCAACAAGTTCTGGACGTGGTGACCGACTTCATGGGCGATCACATAGGCTTGAGCAAAGTCACCAGGGGCTTGGTAGCGAGTTTGTAGGTCTTCGTAAAAGCTGAGGTCGATGTAAACGTTGCCATCTCTGGGGCAGTAAAAGGGGCCAACGGCGGCTTCAGCGTACCCACAGGCAGATTCTACAGCGCCAGAAAACAGGACTAATTTCGGTTCAACGTAGGTTTCTCAGGATTGGCGGAAGATCTCGTTCCAGGTGTCTTCGGTGTCGGCGAGCACGACAGAAACAAAGTCGGTCATTTGGTCTTGAGCACCGGATTGCCCTGGTTCAGTTGGAATCGGGGCGCGATCGCTCACGGGGGGTGCTTGGTCTAAAATTGCGCCGGGATCACCTCCTAAGAAGGCAACGACGAGGGCGAGTAAGAGGGTGCCGATGCCACCACCAACGACTGGGCCAGCAATTCTACTGCCTCGACGATCTTCAACATTCTGGCTTCTGCGACCAAATTCCCAACGCATGACTCAGCTTCCAAAATGGCTGTATGCGCTTATTCTGGCTGTAAAATTTTGGGCTGCAAACTCTCTACAGAACTACTTCTTTAGGCTTGAAGTAAGGGCGATCGCTCTAGTTCAAATGAGGTGGGTTGTGATTGAAATTGCTGAAGATACTCGTGAAACACAGCCACAGCTCGCTCAACACCATTCTCAGCCTGAATCTGCTGTCCAACTACCTGAGCTTTTTGTCGCATGGTGGGGTCGTTAGTAGCAGTAGCGATCGCGGCAGCTAAACGCTCAACCGTTAAATTAGCTTTGGGGATTGGGGCTGGGCTAACTCCTAATTTGTGCAGTCGATCTGCCCAGAAGGGTTGGTCGCCAAAGAAGGGGACTCCGATAGATGGCACTCCTGCCCGAAGCGCTGCTGCACTGGTTCCAGCCCCACAATGATGCACGATCGCTGACATTTGTGGAAACAGCCAATCGTGGGGGGCAGCCTCTAGCTTAAATATGGTTTCTGGCAAGTCTGTGGCACTGATCCCGCCCCAGCCTGTCGCTAAGATCCCGCGCTGGTTGGTTTGGGCTAAGGCTGCTAAGGCAATCTCAGTTATCTGCTGAGGGTCGCGTCCGGTCATACTCCCAAACCCGATATAAACCGGAGGCGCTCCTGCGGCTAAGAAGGCTTGTAAGTCAGGTGGAGGTGCCCAGTCTTGGGGATGCTCTAAGAACCAATAACCTGTTACATGCAGTTGCTCAGGCCATTGACTTGGCTTAGGGACAACAGTTTCGCGAAAGCCATAGAGGTAAGGAATCTCAGCCTGCTCAAAGCGAGCTGTGAATGCGCTCCATTTTGGCAAGGGAGGCATTTGTAAGGTGGTCTGTCGAAATTGATTGATCGATTTGCGAAAGATCAGTCCAAACCCTTCTAAGCCTACTGCATAGGTGAGTTTGTTGAAAAATCCACCCAAGCGCCACGTTTGCGGAAATGTGGGTGCGGGGAAGTCGGG
>CBIHQL010000695.1:0-2488 GCA_966211855.1 uncultured bacterium | reverse complement strand
AATCGCTGCCAAAACAATACGCCTCTCAACCAGATCTATGCCACTTTGAAAGAAACTTATGCGAATCACGGTTACCCACAAGCGATCGCTGAACACCATCAGGGAGGCACGACAGGATATTTGGCGCGGGAGGTAGTAGCGAACCCGACTACCAGCGATCGATTAACAGCAAATATGGCGATCGCTTGGAACCCCAGTCTACCGGGAGCCAAAATTGAGGATACTTTCTTAGTTCAACAGGATGGTAGTTTAGAAAACCTCACCTTTGACCCTAACTGGCCTAGTGTAGAAGTCGCTGGGCGATCGCGGCCTATCCCTTATTCTCTATAAACTATGAATTTTGCAGAGATCTTTCATACCGCGCCTCAACTGACTGCGAGTGCCCCAGGACGAGTTAATTTACTGGGAGAACACACCGACTATAATGATGGCTTTGTGCTGCCGACCGCGATTCCTCAAACGACAACAGTTGATTTGGGTTTCAGCCCCGACAATCAGTTTCACTTTTATTCTCACGAGTTGGCAGAACAAGTAAATGTCGCACTTACAGATCCCACACCGGATAACTTTGCAAGGTATGTGGTTGGTTGCATTCAAGCGTTGGGACAACGAGGGAGTCAGGTTCCCCCCTTAAATGTCTATGTCACCTCTACCGTGCCCATTGGTTCGGGGTTGTCGAGTAGCGCAGCGTTAGAAGTGGCGATGTTACGAGGGTTGCGATCGCTGCTCAGCCTCGATTTAGATGATGTTGCGATCGCCCAACTGGGGCAGCAAGCCGAGCGAGAATATGCAGGCGTGCAGTGCGGCATTATGGATCAAATGGCTTCTAGTTTGGCGGATACTCAACATCTGTTATTTCTCGATACCCGTACTCTCGATCGCCAACTGCTACCTTTACCAGACGGCACCGAAATTTTGGTGTTAGATAGTGGCATTCCACGTACCTTGGCGGGCAGTGGTTACAATCAACGCCGCGCTGAGTGTGAAGCTGCTGCTCAACAGTTAGGGGTCTCAGCCTTAAGAGATATCCAAGACGTAGACGCGATCGCTTCTTTGCCAGAGACTCTAAAACGTCGTGCCCGTCATGTGATTACTGAAGATAACCGTGTGTTAGAAGCCAAGCAAGGTGTTTCTGCGGAGCGGTTTGGCGAACTGATGAATGCTTCTCATGCCAGTTTGCGAGATGATTACGAAGTTTCTGTGCCTGGACTAGATACCTTGGTTTCTTTGTTGCAACAAACCTCAGGTGTTTATGGTGCTAGGCTGACGGGCGCGGGGTTTGGGGGTGCTTGCGTGGCGCTAACGGTAGCTGGAGAAGCGAGAGCGATCGCTGAGTCTGTCTTAAACCAATACAATTCCTCCTCTCAATCCATTGGACAATTGCTAGTTCCTTAACTTGGTCAGTATTTTGGAATACCTAAATCCGTAAACAAGATCATACCTTTGTTCAGATTAAAAAGTCAGGAACTCGTGACAATATGGAGTTATTGGAAGGAACTTTTGCAATCTGCAATTCATTACTATTTTCCTCCTTTAAACTTATTCACCTGGAATTATATCCAAGACAAAATTTATGCAACTTCAAATTGAGTGCGCTACCTTACCCTTCGCAAAATATAAGTGCTTGATTTGTAATCAATCCTTCCGCCCCAAAGATGCTCAAGTTTTAGTTTGCGATGAGCAAGGCGAAAGCCAAGGTGAAATCTGTCCTCCTTGCTTGGGTAAAGGATTTGGTTGGATTCAACAACAATTTAATTTATTAAACAGCTAAGTATTAAAAAGCCCTGAACCTTTAATTTTTTAATTAAGAATCTTCAGGGCTTTTTAGTCGCTGATTTCAACATTCAAATCTTTGATTTACATCCATAATCTTAAACCTTTAAAAGATGCCAGACAGTCATTTTTCTAATACCCGTGGCCCTTTAGTAATTATTGGTGGGGCAGAAGATAAAGAGGGCGACTGCAAAATTTTGCGAGAATTTGTTCGCTATGCCGGAGGGCGAGAGGCGCGCATTGCGATTATGACCGCAGCGACCGATTTGCCCGGAGAAGTCGGTGCTAATTATATCCACGTTTTTGAGCGTTTAGGCGTTAAAGATGCTCAAATCGTTGATAGCGATCGCCGCGAAGATGCAGACGATCCGGGGGCTTTAGAAGTCATTCGGCAAGCTACTGGGGTTTTCTTCACAGGTGGTAAACAAGAGCGGATCGTTGACTTGTTAAAGGGAACCCAGATGGATCACCTATTGCATGAAAGATATGCTCAGGGGTTAGTTGTGGGTGGTACTAGCGCTGGAGCCAGCGTCATGTCAAGTGCGATGATCGTAGAAGGAGAGGCAGAAACCCATCCTCGTCCTGAAATTGTCGAAACGAATGACGGACTGAGTTTCTTACCAGAGGTCGTGGTAGATCAACATTTTAGTCAGAGAGGTCGATTGGGTAGACTGCTGGCTGCGATCGCTGAAACGCCCCGATTGCTGGGTCTTGG
>CBIHQL010000694.1:0-2492 GCA_966211855.1 uncultured bacterium | reverse complement strand
CTTCCCGTCACTTGGCGGAGTTTTGGATGGTCGAGCCAGAGATGGCTTTCTGCGACCTGGAAGGGGACATGGATTTGGCGGAAGCGTTCTTGAAGCACATCTTCAAAACCGTGTTAGAACGCTGCCCGGAAGATATGGAGTTTTTCAACCAGCGCATTGATGACACGGTGCTGGCAACGGCAGACAACATCATCAACAACCAGTTTGAGCGGCTCACCTATACCGATGCGATCGCGCAACTGCAAAAAGCCGATCGCCAATTTGAATACCCAGTCGAATGGGGATTAGATCTGCAATCGGAGCACGAACGCTACCTAGCTGAGGAACTGTTCAAGAAGCCCGTGATTGTGACTGATTACCCGACACAGATCAAAGCCTTTTACATGCGCCTCAACGAGGATGAAAAAACCGTGCGGGCGATGGATATTTTGGCACCCAAGATTGGCGAAATCATCGGCGGTTCGCAGCGGGAAGAACGGCTAGATGTGCTGGAGCGGCGGATTAAAGCCCAAGGTCTCGACCCCGAAACTTATTGGTGGTATCTCGATTTGCGGCGTTATGGCACGGTGCCTCACGCTGGTTTTGGGCTAGGTTTTGAGCGCTTGGTGCAGTTCATGACAGGAATGACCAATATTCGCGATGTGATTCCCTTCCCCCGCACCCCGCTGAGCGCAGAGTTTTAATTTCAAGATCCATGACCGAAAAACGAATTCTGATTTGGTATCGCAATGATTTGCGATCGCACGATCATGAGCCATTACACCAAGCTCTGAAGGCTAAAGCTCAGATTATTCCTGTCTATTGCTTTGACCCTCGACAGTTCGGCACAACCAGCTTTGGCTTCCCGAAGACTGGAACATTTCGGGCGCAGTTTTTGCTCGAAAGTGTAGCAGATTTACGGCAATCGCTGCGATCGCTGGGCAGTGACTTAATTGTGCGTTGTGGGTTACCAGAAGCAGTTATTCCGGCGTTAGCACAAGGACTAGGAATCTCAGCGGTTTATTTTCATCGCGAAGTCACGTCTGAAGAGACTCAGGTTGAATCAGCGCTGCAAACTGCTCTAGATCAGATGGGGGTGCGATCGCAGGCGTTTTGGGGTCACACACTCTACCATCCTGACAATTTGCCGTTTGACTTATCTGAACTGCCGGAGCTGTTCACTCATTTCCGCAAGCAGGTCGAGAAGTTCGCTACGGTTGATCCAGCATTGCCTAGACCCCAGCAATTACCAGCTTTCCCATCGGTTGAAGCGGGAGAATTACCCCAACTTGCCGATTTTGGGTTGACGCTGCCAGAGCCAGATTTACGGGCTGTACTGCGGTTTCAAGGGGGAGAAACGGCTGGATTGTCTCGGCTGCACGAGTATTTTTGGGAGCGCGATCGCCTACGGGTTTACAAAGAAACTCGTAATGGCATGGTCGGGGCGGATTATTCGTCGAAGTTCTCGCCGTGGTTGGCGTTGGGCTGTTTATCACCTCGCTATATTTATGAGCAGGTGCAGCAATATGAGGCAAAGCGAGTCAAGAATGATTCGACTTACTGGCTGATTTTTGAGTTGCTGTGGCGTGACTATTTTCGGTTTATTTGTGCAAAGCATGGCGATCGCGTGTTTTATCGCTCTGGGTTGCAGGGGTTGGCGATCGCTTGGAAGCAAGATTGGCAGCGGTTTGACCTTTGGCGAGAAGGGAAAACTGGCTTTCCGCTGGTGGATGCGAATATGCGCGAGTTGGCGGCGACGGGATTTATGTCGAATCGCGGTCGGCAAAATGTCGCCAGTTTTTTGACGAAGAATTTGGGTATTGACTGGCGGATGGGGGCGGAGTGGTTTGAGTCGCTTTTGATTGACTACGATGTGTGCAGCAATTGGGGCAATTGGAATTACACGGCAGGTGTCGGTAATGATGCCCGTGGGTTTCGGTTTTTCAATATTCTCAAGCAGTCGAAGGATTATGACTCGCAAGGTGAATATGTGAAGCACTGGTTGCCGGAGCTGGCGAAGGTGCCAGCAGCGAAGGTGCATGAACCGTGGAAGTTGTTGCTGGTGGAGCAGGAGCGGTTTGGGGTGAGGTTGGGGGTGGATTATCCACGTCCGGTGGTGGATTTGTTTAAGTCGGCGGCGGCGAATGAGAAGGTTTACAATGCGGGGGTTTTGGTGAGGCGATCGCGACGATAGTTCTTTCTACTTTTGATTGAACTAAATCCGAGCCTTGGGGGAGTTTCCCCCAAACCCCCTACTGAGGGACGGTTGCGTCCCCCAGACCCCCTCCAAAAGATTTTGAGTCGTGTTTTCTGGTTGTTTTCGCCCAACTCTTCAGAGCGATTATGTCTTGTCAAGCTCTTGTTCCCCCCAAAATTGGGGGGCTAGGGGGGCCAATCTCGATGCGTGCAGAAAGTCCCACTGTTGGCTATCTGCTGGCTTACTCCTCACTCCTCTCCTCTCACTCCTCACTCCTCTCCTCTCACTCCTCACTCCTCACTCCTCACCCCTCACT
>CBIHQL010000693.1:0-2505 GCA_966211855.1 uncultured bacterium | reverse complement strand
TAATCTCACACCTACTTCCCCGGCAACAGGAGTCACATTGGCGATTGGCTCTGCCCGGTTCTCAGGCAGGGGGGGCTGAGGTAGAGATCTGCCCGCAGAAGCCCCTATCACCTGTTGGCGAGACAGTTGAGCTTGTTCACTAAGAAGTCGAGTTGCAGCATTAGGGCGGCAACCTTCAGGCACTAACCTTGTGCTGTTATAGGGCTCCTCATAATAGATGCCAGGACAGGGATTGAGCACTCTAGAAACAACTGGGCTAGCCAAGGAAACCGTGGGGAAACCTATTAATAAGCCGCCGCAGACCGCTCCTAGTAGACTAAATTTTCTTTGAAGTAAATGAGTTTGCTGGTTCATAACCTTCTCTCAAACGTAATATCAACTAGACTTAAATAAAACTTGAAAGATAAAAAATTGGGACTAAGACACTACAGATTACTTCCAGAAATCCTTAATTCTTTTGTCAAGAATCAAGCTTTAGTCATTTGCTCACTAATATAGAGATTAAAATGAGTTGTTTCTTCCAGCCAAAGAGAGAAGGGAGTTCTAATTGATAGGATGAGCTAAAATTCATCCTGTTTTCACTATTAGCTCAAGCCTTGCGTGGGCACAGCGCTAGTATTTATATCTAATGGAAGAGATGAGTTTCACACTGATTTCACTATTGTATAAATAGCTTGTAAATAAGAGATTCTCGTAAGCAAAAGTCATTAGTAATGCGACTGCTGTTAGTTGAAGATGAAGCCGATTTAGGTGCCGCAATTAAGCAAGTTCTGAATCACCAGACCTATGTGGTGGACTGGGTGCTAGATGGCAAGCAAGCCTGGAGCCATCTAGAAGCCCACTGGAGCGAATACACGGTGGCAATTTTTGATTGGATGTTGCCGGGGCTATCGGGGGTTGAGTTATGCAAACGGCTACGTGCCCAAAATAGCTCTCTCCCTGTTTTAATGCTGACTGCGAAAGACCGCATGGAGGAGAAGATTCAAGGTCTAGATAGTGGCGCAGATGACTATTTAGTGAAACCGTTTCAGATGGCAGAACTCTTGGCAAGATTGAGAGCCTTGCGGCGGCGATCGCCTCAGATCCAGCCACCTCAACTCCAAGTAGGTAACTTAACGCTCAACTATGGAACTCATTCGGTCGTTCGGCAAAATGCTCAGGGCGATCGCCAGGTCATTCCTCTCACTATCAAAGAGTTTCAGCTCTTGGAGTACTTCATGAAACACCCCAACCAAGTTGTCAATCGAGATCAAATCATGAACCAGCTCTGGGAAGCGGGGGCTGAACCTGTGAGTAATGTTGTGGCTGCCCAAATTCGTCTACTGCGACGCAAGCTCGAAGCAGATAGTGATTCTGATATTGAAACAATTTATGGTGTAGGCTATCGCTTCAACATCCATTAGTCAGCCATGAAAGACAATCAGCTCTTTGGCTCAACTCGTCTGCGCTTGGCTATGTGGTATGCCGGGGTGATGGCTGGCATTATGGCGGTCTGCGGTTTGGGAGTTTATCAAGTCGTAGCCCACGCTTACCGCAAAACCATCGACCAAGGTTTAGAGGCCGTGACAGCCGTTGTAGCGCAACGAATTGAACCTGTCATTCAGCGACCAGAACAGTTACGGCAAATCGCTGATCATCTTTCTTTAAGGCTGTGTTTGACAGAATCAGACTGTATCCCGACCCATAAAGCAGCTCAATTGCCTGAGATCATTCAGCCTTCCCTGGTCAAAGTACCTGACCCCATCAATTACTACATCCGCTTAATTGACTCAGCAGGGAGGCCAATTATAGTGATGGGGCTTCAGATTGACGAATTACCCAGCACATCAGGGAGATCGGAATGGCAGACGCTGGTAGATCGCCAAGGGATTCGTTATCGGCAGGTTTCGTTACCGCTACAGATCGACAATCAACCCGCAGGCTATGTGCAGGTAGGGCGATCGCTACAGGATTTAAACCAAAACTTAGCTGCTTTACGGTGGACACTGCTCATAGGATGTGCGATCGCGCTGCTCTTGGTAGCTTGGTCTAGTTGGTGGCTGGCAGGGTTAGCAATCCGACCAATCTACAGCTCATATCAGCAGATGCAGCAGTTTACCGCCGATGCCGCCCACGAATTTCGTACTCCGCTCGCTGCCATGCAAGCCACAATCGAAGCTACGCTGCGTTTCCAAACGAAGCTCGACAGTCCCAGTATAGAACCAAACAGCGGAGCTTTAACGGTTTTGCAGCGACAAACACTACGGCTCTCAGAGTTGGTTGGAGATCTCTTATTACTCACCCGCATCGACCAACATAAAGGAGCGGAGAAACATCTACCTTGCTGTCTGAATGATCTAATCAGTGATCTAATAGAGGAGCTAGCCTTTTTGGCAGTTAAGGAAGAGATCAAACTCTCGATGCAGTTGCAAGTCTCTAACTTGGTTTATGTGTTAGGCGACGAAGAGCAACTTTATCGGATGGTGTGCAACTTGATCAATAACGCAATTCAAGCAACGCCAGCGG
>CBIHQL010000692.1:0-2505 GCA_966211855.1 uncultured bacterium | reverse complement strand
TGAATGAAAAGCCTGCCATTTTTGAATTAGGCGAACGGGTGGGCCGCAGATCTTATGCAGCTTGGGCAGTCAAAAAGGGTAATCAAGAACTCCTAGATTTGTTGAATCGCTTCTTGAGCAATTTACGCCAACAAGGAGAACTGGCTCAACTTCAAAATCAGTGGCTCAAGATTAGCTTTGAGAATCTACCACAACAACCTCTTCTACCCGGCGATCGCCCGATTCAATAAAACTTGTTTGTCCGCTACCTTTTGTCCATCTTAGTTATGAATACTCTTAAAAAAGCTTCTAAATCACAACGTAATTTTTGGATGCGGCTTCTGATTGGTGGAACAACCCTGATTGTGAGTCTAGGAGCCTACTATAGCTACCAACTCGTCCGCAATGTGATGTTGGAGAGTTTGAAGCAAAATGCCTTTTTGGAAGTGGAGCAGGGGGGAGATGATATTGACCGCTGGCTGGCAAATCTCAAAGTGCATGTCCAAACCCTGGCTCACACGTCTATGGTGCGATCGCTCGATTGGCAAAGTGCTGAGCCATACCTCAAAGCAGAAGTGTTGCGCTTTAGTGATGTCTATGCGATTGCGATCGCGAAGCCTGATGGTTGGCGTAATGTGATTGGTGCTCAGCCCACCAACATCAAAGATCGCCTGTACTTCCAAAAGGCGATCGCAGGGCAGGCAAATGTGAGCGACCCTCTAATTAGTCGAGCTACAAATATACCAACCATCGCAGTTGCAGCCCCGATTCGGGAAGGGTTTGATGCGAACACGGCTCCCATTGGGGTAATTCATAGCCTGGTGCAGCTCAATCGCATTGCCCAAGTGGTTGATAGCATCGAGTATGGTGACAAGAGTTACGCCTTTGCCCTCGACTCGCAAGGTCAAGCGATCGCCCATCCTAACCCTGCTTTCGTGCCTGAAACCGACCGACCCGCTCCTAATCTTGTGACATCAACAGACAGGAGCCTAGCTACAGTTGCTAAACGGATGGTCGCTCGGCAGCAAGGAATTGAACTGTTGCCGATTGATGGCACCTGGAAATATGTAGCCTACTTTCCCTTAAAGGAAGCGAATTGGTCGGTTGCCCTGGTGATTCCGCGAGAAAATATTGAGTCACAGTTGCGATCGCTCGATGTGATAGCTCTTGTAGTTGCAGGGCTTGCAGTCACCATGATTGGGGTTTTGTGGCAGATACAGGCGCACGAACAAGAACAACTCAAGAAATCTAATGAACTGTTAGAAGATCGAGTAGCAGAGCGTACTGGTGAGTTATCAACAGCGTTGGCACAACTTCAGCAATCGCAACTGAGGCTCATTCAAAACGAGAAGATGTCCGCGCTTGGCAATCTGGTCGCTGGTGTGGCGCACGAGATCAATAACCCAGTTAACTTCATCTACGGCAACGTCACTCATGCCAATGAATACGCCCAAGATCTGCTCAAACTGCTTCAACTTTATCAAGCTCACTATCCTCATCCCCATCCAGAAGTGAGTGAGTATGCAGACACGATTGATGTGGAGTTTCTGGCGCAAGACCTACCCAAAATCTTGAATTCCATGCACATTGGTACCAACCGCATCCAGCAGATTGTCTTGTCACTCAGGAATTTTTCGCGTCTAGATCAAGCAGAAGTCAAACCTGTGAATATCCATGAAGGCTTAGACAGCACACTCCTGATTTTGCAACATCGCTGCAAAGCAAATGCCCAATATCGGGGTGTGGAGATCATCAAAGAATATGGTGAACTGCCTTTAGTTGAGTGCTACGCAGGCCAACTAAACCAGGTATTTATGAATATTCTCGTCAATGCCTTAGATGCACTAGAAGAGAAAGAAACTCAGAACCAGGAAGCCGATTCTCAACTACCTCCCAATACTATCCAGATCACGACGAAACGCCAGGGTCATGACCGAGTTGCCATTTGCATTGCCGACAATGGCTTAGGAATTCCCAAAGCAGTGCAGCAACGTATTTTTGATCCCTTCTTTACCACCAAGCCTGTGGGCAAAGGGACGGGTATGGGTATGTCGATTAGCTACCAGATCATTACAGAGAAGCACCAAGGGTCGATTTGGTGTGACTCAGCTCCAGGGCAGGGAACCAAGTTCTGGATTGAGATCCCGATTAGACAAACGGCTTGATCTACGGTCAGTTATTATTTCGAGAAGGGTTTATGCCTCTATAGTGAAGGCACGTTGAAGAAGTACTGGGTGCCGAGATGAATGGCGATCGCTGTGAATGGATTTAGAAGTGTCTTGTAAAGTAAACATTGCAGGTCGAAATAACATTCTTTGGACAACCGATCGCAGTTCTCTTTGCGTGAGCACGAATGACGGTTATGTTACCACCGATTTGTTGCGTCGAGTTTCAGGTAAACCGGGAGCCATCTTTGTGAGTTGGTTGGTTGTCGTTGCCACGCTCAGCTCTATCAGTGCCAGCAGCAAGATCTCTTTGAGGCGGGTTTTAGTGATGCAACCGTCGTCACACTTTCTTGAGTTAATT
>CBIHQL010000691.1:0-2506 GCA_966211855.1 uncultured bacterium | reverse complement strand
TGGGTTAGCGTTCAGCTCGACTTCTAAGCACTACGCGATCAAAAGCGTTGCAGAAGCCAAAGCGTATCTAAGCCATCCTATTTTGGGGCCACGGTTGATCCAGGGTATTGAGGCAGCGCTTAGTGTGGAGGGGCGTTCTGCTCACGAAATTTTCGGTTTCCCTGATGATTTGAAGCTAAAATCTTGTGCAACGCTATTTGCATTCGTGTCTCCTCCAGGGTCAGTATTTGAGCAACTACTTGACAAGTTTTTCCAGGGCGATCGCGACCCAAAAACGCTTGATCTGCTGAGTGGTACAGGCGAAAACCAATGATTTCAGATGCTCCTCTAAGCAAGATATGAGAGCAGACTGTGGGCGTGAGCTTTTCCTTGTGAGAAAGGTGAGGGCTACCGTCATGCTAAATTTTCTGATGTAGTGATCCTTTCTAGTTGAATGGCGATCGCTATCATTGACTGATCCTCTGCTTGCCCGATTATGGTTCCACCTCCCTCCCGGCGATCGCGCAGTCAACCTCCTGCTGTGCCCACACCTGCAAAGACGCGGAAGATTCCTGACAAGTGTCTTCGCTGTGCCATGTTAAGTGCAGAGCAAGCTCAGATGTTGCATGGCTCCGAAGGAGATGGCTGCTGGAACCCGCAAATCTGCTACAGTCGTCGCTCGTATGCTCGTCACCGCGATCGCCGCAATCAGGCCCGCAATCGCAAGCGGCAGACAGCGGTGCTCGAAGAGTTATCGGTAGATATAACAGAGTTTGCCGAGATTTGGACGGCAGTACTGATCGTCTATCGGCGTCCGGGTGTAGATACCCCGGTGCATGCGATCGCCGCTCAGATTTGGCAAGGGCAGCAGCAAGTCGCAGTTGTCCAACCGATTCACTGTTTAGGGATGGTTCCCTCGCAGGTGCATACTTATGTGCGAAAACTATTAGCGGTGCTTGAAGAGCGCTACGGCATCCGTAAGTTTGCCAGTTTAGAGCGCTTCGATCCAGAACTTTGTCCCCTGCGACCTTGTGTTCATCATCCACAGGTAGCACCATGAATCGGACAGAGCAATTGGAGTTAAACCTTTGGACGAGCTTAAGGGAAGCAGCGCAGCTTCCGGAGGAGGCAGCTTTGCCAGATTTGTGGCAGTTGCTAGATGTGACGCTGGCAGATTTGGAAACCTTAGAGCAGTTGCGAGTGGCAGCAGAAGCGATCGCCCGGATTGCCGAGGTCTTTCAAGAGCGCTCAGTGCGGATATTTGAAGAGTTGGAGGCTGCGACCAGTGATGATGGCCCAGTGATGCCGACCGATGCCTTTGACCGCTATGTGCGCCAGACCATGCAGGTAGATCTAGAGCAGTTCATTGAGCCACCAGTCAGCCTACCCCGGAGGCCACCTCAGCGATCGCCTCAAGAGGAAGCCGAGGAGCAATCGGTGGTGGGGGTCATTGACCAAATGGCCTTGCTACAAGCCCTAGATGAACAAATGAGTCAAGAGCCAGGGTTGACGGAAGCCGAAGTATTTAACCGAGCAATGGCAGTCGCGCATGAGGAGGATGTCTCGGCATGGGTAGAGGCGATCGCTCAGTGGATGCAAGCCGATGCCACCCCTGCCGTATCGTTACTAGAGTTGCAGCGATCGCTAAAGATGCCGTTGGTACAAGTATGGTTGGCCTTGCTCTTAGGAGAGTATCGGCTAGAGCAACGAGGAGAGTTCTATGAGACACAACAGCTATGGGTTCTAGGCGGTTAGAAACTCCTCGCTATCGGCACCCCTTCTACTTGTCTTTTGATGGTACTGCCTAGATCATTTTCCCTCTTGTCGAATAGGAATTTCAATCATAAACTCTGCACCTTGACCTACTTCAGAGACACAGCGTAAGGAACCGCCATGTTTTTCGGTCACGATTTGGTGACTGATAGACATGCCAAGACCCGTTCCTTTGCCGACCGCTTTAGTCGTGAAGAATGGCTCAAATAATCGCTGTAGCACTGCTTGAGAAAGTCCCGGCCCATTGTCAGTAATGCTAATTTTTACTCGCCCTAAGGTGGACTTTTCTGTCCGAATGCAAATTTGGCTGGGATGCTCTTCGATTTCTTGAAACGAGCGTTGTTGATCCCGTTCTTCAATCGCATCAATGGCGTTGCTCAAGATATTCATGAAGACTTGATTGAGCTGACCGACATAACATTCGACCCAAGGGATGTCTCCATATTCCTTGATTAGCTTAATAGCTGGATGTTCATGTCCCGCTTTGAGTCGGTGCTGCAAGATCATCAATGTGCTATCAATGCCTTCATGCAGATCTACTTCTTTCATCTCCGACTCATCCATGCGGGAAAAGTTACGCAGAGAGACGACAATTTGACGGATGCGATCGGCTCCAACTTTCATAGAAGATAACAGTTTTGGTAAATCTGTGATTAAGAAATCCAGATCGATCGCTTCCGCCTCTGCTGTAACTTCTGCGGCTGGTTGAGGATAATGCTGCTGATAGATCTCTAGCAAGCCTAAGAGGTCTTGA
>CBIHQL010000690.1:0-2517 GCA_966211855.1 uncultured bacterium | reverse complement strand
GTGTAATCGACAAACCATTCTGAAATAATGACATCTTCACCATAGGCAACTGCTTTTAGCTCTAGCGCCCGAAATTCAGTCACTTTAGAGAAGAAGTCTAGTTCTCTATCGAGGTTGGCTGCTTTGCCGATAGTGGCAGGCAGTTCATTTTCCTGCATTACCACATCTTCACCATAGTATTTCTCAAAGGCTTCCATTGCTTTTCCTGCAAAGACTAGAGCCTTGATGTCTTCAAAATTAGCTTTGAGATCTGTTGCGGTAATCATGAGGTTTCTCCTAATTGCTTAGCGATTGGTTCGTCCCAATTTGTGAGGTAACAGACTTGCTTTGGCTCACAAATCCATGATGTTTCATTCTTTTTAGTTTGAGAAGACGACAAAATAGAATATGAATTATTCCTATATGGAATCAATCTTGATGTTAGATCTCCTGACTTGCATTAAAAGTTTTGTGCGCACCGTCGAAACGGGTAGCTTCTCTGCCGTTGCCCGAGAGAACGGAACGACTCAACCCACCATCAGCAAACAAATAGCAGCGTTAGAAGAATATTTGGATGTGCAATTGTTGGTGCGATCGACCCGTAAAGTGAATTTGACCGATGAAGGGATGCGCTTTTATGAGCATTGTCAATCTGTGCTAGAAGCCCTCTCCGAAGCTGAATCGAGTGTGGGCAAACGACAAAATCCCTCTGGTATCTTGCGGGTCAATTGCTCGGTAGCGTTTGGACAGATGCAAATTTTGCCTCGCTTAAAACGATTTCTCGATCGCTATCCTGATATCAAGATTGACCTCACCCTATCTGATCACTTTGTCGATTTAGTCGGGGAAGGGATTGATTTAGCCATCAGAATTGGTAAGTTTGTTGATCCTAATCTTATTGCACAGCCAATTGGTACCTTCCGATTTGTGGCAGTTGCATCCACAGCATATTTAGCAAAGTTTGGTGAGCCGCAAGTTCCTACAGATCTCTTGCACCATAACTGCATCGTCTACACTCGGCAATCTACAGGGAATGAATGGCACTTTCGCGGAGAAACTGTCACTGTAAGCGGAAACTTGCAAGTCAATAACTCAACAGCTCTAAGTGAGGCAGTTATGGCAGATATTGGCATTGGCACAGCGCCTATGTGGTCATTTAGTGATGGCCTCAAAAAGCGATCGCTCAAAATTATCCTTGCAGACTATGAACCCGAACCTCTACCTGTTCATGTTGTTTACCGCCGAGGACGCTTTCAGGCTGCTAAAGTGAAATGTTTTATTGATTTTCTGATGGATGAATTTAAGACAGGGATATAGTCCTCTCACACTACCTAAGCCCTACACCATTGGAAAGATGTAATCTCTTAACTGTCTTCTTAGGATTGGAGGCAGACTGGTTCGCACTCATCTTCTGGTTTTGTTTCTAACGACCAGAACTCAATAGTGTAAAGGCTTTATAGGATTTGAACAGTGATGAATAGCTCGTCAATTCGCCCTCTAGCTGTTGTGACAGGTGCCTCTAACGGCATTGGTTATGAACTTGCTAAGCAGTTTGCTCAAAATGGCTTTGATTTGTTAGTAACATCAGCCGGGCCGACCATTCACGAAGCGGCTCAGGCATTCCAGCAACTAGGTGCCAGAGTTGAAGCCGTACAAGCAGATCTGGCGACTTACGATGGTGTTGAGTTGCTTCATAGCAGAATTGAGGCGGCTGGGCGACCTGTAGAAGCGATCGCGATCAACGCAGGTGTAGGAGTGGGGGGTGAGTTCGCTCATGAAACGAGCCTTCAGGACGAACTTAATCTGATTAATTTGAATGATATGGTCGATCGCGGTCAGGGTCGAATTCTCTTTACATCATCGATCGCAGCCCTGATGCCTGGCCCTTTTGAGGCAGTATACGCCGCATCCAAAGCTTTCATTCACTCTTTTGCTGAAGGAATTCGCAACGAATTGAAAGATACGGGTGTCACTGTTACATCACTGATGCCCGGCCCGACGGATACCAACTTCTTCCATCGAGCTGGCATGGACGACACTCAGGCAGGAGCCAATAAGAAGGATGACCCGGCTGATGTTGCCAAGCAAGGGTTTGAGGCGTTAATGGCGGGCAAAGATGCAGTGCTTGCAGGTTCACCGATGACCAAACTTCAAGGCAATATCAGTAAGGTGTTGCCAGATACTATTAACTCCGAACTACATCGCCATCTCACAGAACCAGGCTCAGCCAATAAATAACTATCTCACTATCCAATGTTAAGCAGCTTCTAAAGCGAAGGTCTGCGAGGAGATCATTCATGGAATATCGGCAGTTGGGCAAACATGGCCTGCGCGTCTCAGAGATTTGTTTAGGCTCTTGGCTCACCTATGGAGGTTCTACAGCCGAGGACACCGCTCGCAGTTGCATTGAGCAAGCTTATGACCTTGGCATCAACTTTTTTGATACAGCAAACGTTTACGCGAGAGGAGAAGCTGAAAAGATTGTAGGGCAAGTGTTGCGGCAATATCCTCGTGACTCTTATGTGTTGGCAACCAAAG
>CBIHQL010000689.1:0-2517 GCA_966211855.1 uncultured bacterium | reverse complement strand
GCAAGTTGGGTCTGCGAACGAAGAATCCTCGCGCCTTTAGGTCGAGGAGTGTCAAGGCTGCACCTGCCGAAAGCCGCCCGGTGGTGATTCACCGAGTTGTTGTGGGCGATCGCACCCCCAATGTGATCGTGATTAAAAGAGGCTCTGGCTGGCACCATCACCATCCCGATTGGAATCAGGGTTATTCTCGCAGGCACCCCGGCTATGGAGTGGTGATTCCAGGGGTTGGTTCAGTTGTGACTTCACCGTGGGGCAACTCTCACCCAACCCATTCGTCTTGGGGGCAACCTTGGTCGCAACCCTTTAGTGGCTACGGCTATCCTTCGGTTGGGCAATCCACTTTTGGAACTCCAGTCTTTGTCTATCCTGCTCAGCAGCCCCGACGAAGAGTGCGGGGTTCAGTAACGATTTCGTTTTAGGCTAGTTTACCCTCGACTACGTTTGGGTTGACGAACCATCGCGATACTGCGCTTGTCAATCATGGTCATCATGGCAGGCATACTCGTTGAGAGCGGTTGACTGAGCTGTAATTCTGCAATCACGGCATTAAAGGTTTTGCCTTGGGTCATCCGGTAGCCAATTTCTTCAACGTCAGCCCAGGTGAGATCACTTTCGACATACGCCTTAGCCATCGTAATCAGCAGGTTTTGATACGCATTGCCTTCTGGCTGGGTCATCATGGTGTGCGGAATATCGAGCACGCGATCGAAGCGGTAGTACCAGTTTTGGGGTTGACGTTTGAGGGTGCGTCGAAACAGGATTTCGTGGTCTTGGTTGTCAACAGCGCGATCGCTCTCGCTAGAAATGATAAACATCGGCGCAACCGGATCAGTGTTAGCCCGCTGAAGTAAATCTTTCCCCATCGTCAAAAACACCCGCAAATTGGGCATCAAAAACCCTTCATAGCCGATCGCAGCTTTTTTCACAGCCTTAGGATCGTTCTGCCACTGGAAGTAGCCGTTCGTCGCCTTGACAAATAAATCAATCACACGGCTGCTGCTGGTGTAATAAGGGGCAAATAATAAAGCGCGATCGATCTCAGCCGCTTTCTCAAAGGCCAGCCAAGTTGCCAATGTTCCTCCACCTGACAAGCCACCGATAATTACTTCTTGACCGAGGGCTTGTGCCTTCTCAAACCACTCCAAGGCAAATTTTTGATAGACTTCCGGGTTTTCTGGCAGCGGGGGTGGGTTATTTGGCCCCCATTGGCCTGCTTGACCATGCCCCGGCATCCGAGGAACTAGAACGGTACAACCTGTTTTATAGAGGGCTTCTGCAAGCGGAGCAAATTGATAGGGAGCAGCAGTAAACCCATGAAAGAAGAGACAAACGCGCCGTGCGGGTTGGGGTTGAAACCAAAATTTTGAACCGCAAGCTGAGTTCCGTAAGGGTAGAGCATTCTCAGCCGCTTGAGTTTGCTGAGCGATCGCGGCGACGGTGGTTTTGTAATCCATAAAGACTCATGAAGAGGTTAATCGGCTTCATCGGCATCTCCCGCATGCACAATCGTGGTTGGTTTCATCAGCGCCAATAACACAGAGAGTTGAGCGGCAGCCCGTTGTTGCAGACCCAGGTTGGCTACAGCCGCGTCAAAGGTGTTTCCGTGTAACATGCGATCGCCAATGGCTAAAACCTCTCCCCAGGCCAAATCACTCTCGACATAAGCTTGTGCCAGCGTAATCAGCAGGTTTTGGTAATCATTGCCCTCAGCCTCAGTCATCATCGTGTGCGGAATTTGCAAGGCTGCGTCTAAACAGTGATACCAAGTTTGAGGTTGATGCTGGAGTGCGCCCGTGAACAACGCTTGATGATCGTGCGGATTGGTAGAGTGGTCACCCGCACTCGACAAAATAAACATCGGTGCTGCAAACCGCTCTGGAGCTTGGTCAATTAAGGTTTGGCCCAGGTCGAGAAAAATCCGCAAGGAGGGAATGCGAAAGCCGTCATACCCATGATGCCCCGGACTATCTTTATTCAGCCATTCAAAGTAAAACGGTAATGTTTCGACGAAAAAGTCAACCAAGCGATTGTTGCCGCTGAGGTAGGGGGCAAAGAGTAAGGCTCGGTCAACGTCATGAGGGCGCTCAAAGGCCAACCATGCTGCTAGCGTTGCGCCACTCGACAGCCCGCCGACAATCACCCGTTCACCTAAGGCTTGGGCTTGCTTAAACCAATCCATCACAAAGGCTTGGTAGGTTTCAATCTCTGTTGGCAACGGAGGTGGGTTGTCACCGCGCCAGTCTCCGGCAATGCCATGACCTGGTTGGCGAGGAATCAGCACGTTGTAGCCCGCTCGATAAAAAGCCTCAGCCATCGGCACAAACTGATAAGAGCCTGCCGTAAACCCGTGTAAAAACAGAAATACTTTGGGGGTTGGGTGAGGATGAAACCAAAATCGCGATCGACAAGCCAGATCAACGACAGGTAACTCGGCTTCGTGACGTTGAGCGTGTTGAGCGATCGCGGCAATGGTGTCTGCGTAGGTCAGCATGGCAAGGTGAAGGGGGGCAAGAGCTG
>CBIHQL010000688.1:0-2519 GCA_966211855.1 uncultured bacterium | reverse complement strand
GTTTCACGGTAGCTAACTCCTGTGGTTAATTGGTCTCCGGTGTAATGGATAAACACGTCATCCAAAGTGGCATCAGGCTGGTTCAGCGAGGCTTTGAGGTCAGCGGGAGAGCCTGTGGTAATGACGCTGCCTTGGTGCATAATGGCAACCCGATGACATAAGGCATCTGCTTCATCGAGAAAATGGGTGGTGAGAAATACAGTTGTGCCGTAATCGGTGCAAAGTTGTCGCACCAAGGCCCAGACTGAGCTGCGGGCCAGCGGATCTAACCCCACGGTGGGTTCATCCAAAAAGAGAATTTGGGGACGATGCAAAATGGATTGTGCGACTTCCAGCCGTCGAATCATGCCACCGGAATAGGTACGCACTAAGCGATCGGCGGCATCCTGCAACCCCATAAATGCAAGCAGTTCTCGAATCCGGCGATCGCGCTGACTGCGAGGAATGTCATAGAGTTTGGCGAAGATCAACAGATTCTCATACCCCGTTAAACTGCCATCCGCTGAGAGGGCTTGCGGCACATAGCCAATGACTCGCCGCACGGCTGATGCCTGACGGGTGACATCAAAGCCTGCGATCGCTGCTTTGCCACTGGTAGCGGGGAGCAAAGTGGTGAGCATTTTGATCACGGTACTCTTGCCTGCTCCATTCGGTCCCAGCACCCCAAACACCTCACCTGGTTGGACTGCTAAATTCACGCCATTGACTGCGGTAAATTTGCCAAAGCGGCGAGTCAGGGCTTGGGTTTCCAACAGTGGACGCTGACTGACCAAGGATGGTGTGGGTGAAAAGGCTTCTGACTCTGGGAATTCTGCATCTTGAATTGAGTGCCTCACGGATACCGTTGCCTCCGTAGTTAGACTATCTAACAATTAGTATCATACTCTTGAGTCATTTGTTAGAGAAACTAACAATTAGTCAGTTGGATAATTTGTTGTCAAAAATACTTGTATTTGCCCAATGACTGTGTAATACTCCAAAATTAATCTACGGTAAATCGGTAGATAAACAGTAGTATTTTGGGCGGGTACGGTATGGCGGTTGGTTGTTGTGATTGCACCGGTTAGCAGTGAGTCAGTCCGTGCCTCTAGCGTCTGTGGGAGCAGGAAGGGCAGCTCAGCAGACTGAAATCTTTAGCCAAAGGGAAAGCATGTGAGTGGGAATTCTTCGACATTTGAGCAGCGATCGCAGGCTGCTACGACCTGGCAACTAGAAACCGATGTTTTGGTGATCGGTGGAGGTCCGGCGGGAGCTTGGGCGGCCCATAACGCTGCGGCCAATGGCAGTCGCGTGGTGTTGGTGGATAAGGGCTACTGTGGCACCAGTGGTGCAACCGCAGCAGCAGGAACGAGCGTTTGGTATGTGCCCCCCGATCCTGAAAAACGGGAAGCAGCCATGGCGAGCCGCGAGGCCTTGGGTGGTTTTCTCTCCGATCGCACCTGGATGGAGCGGGTATTAGACCGAGCCATGACCAACCTGCACCAATTGGGTGAATGGGGATATCCTTTTCCGTTGGATACTCAGGGCCAGGCTTATTACCGATCGCTACAACAGGGTGCAGAGTATATGCGCCTGATGCGGAAACGGATTAAGAAAGCGGGTGTGCAGATTCTCGATCACAGCCCTGCGTTGGAACTGTTGGTAGATGCTGACGGGGCTGAAGCGGGAGCCAGAGGGATGCAACGGCAAACGGGCGATCGCTGGACAGTGCGGGCAGGAGCGGTGATCATTGCCACGGGAGGCTGTGCATTTCTTAGCAAAGCCTTGGGCTGCAACGTCCTCACCGGAGATGGTTATCTGATGGCAGCAGAAGCAGGAGCCGAACTGTCTGGGATGGAGTTTTCCAATGCCTATGCGCTCACCCCTGCTTTTGCCTCAGTCACGAAAGGCGCGTTCTATCGCTGGGCCAAGTTTACCTATGAAGACGGCACCGTGATTGAAGGCGCAGGCTCCCAACGCGGGCGATCGATTATTGCCAAAACCCTCTTAACGCAGCCCGTGTACTGCACCCTCAGCGATACCCCAGCAGACGTGCGGGATTGGATGCGGACGATTCAGCACAACTTCTTCTTACCGTTCGATCGTGCGGGCATTGATCCCTTCACTCAGCGCTTTCCTGTGACTTTACGACTAGAAGGCACAGTCCGTGGCACTGGAGGCATTCGGATTACTGATTTTACTTGCGCCACTTCGGTGCCTGGACTTTATGCGGTGGGCGATGCGGCAACCCGAGAGTTAATCTGCGGCGGCTTTACCGGAGGCGGTAGCTATAACGCTGCTTGGGCCATGTCATCGGGATATTGGGCAGGAGAAGCAGCGGCAAAGTATGTCCGTAGTCTGGGGGCTAAAGCCAATCAACGAACAGCGCAGGGAATTGGAGAGGCGGCTGTGCGTTCTCATAGCTCCCAAACCGTGGCACCTCAGGAGATCATTCGTGGCGTTCAGGCTGAAATAGTGCCCTACGATCGCAACTTGTTCCGCACGACCCAAGGCTTGGCGCAATCGCTCAATCATCTGCA
>CBIHQL010000687.1:0-2529 GCA_966211855.1 uncultured bacterium | reverse complement strand
TGCAGAACTGCTCCCACAGGTTGGCGCTTTCGCGTCTCTGTAGAGTAGTCGTCATGGTTTTGATGAGTGCTAAATGAAATACGAATGGTTATGTATTATGCGAAGAATTTCTTCACTTGTTAATTACTATAAAAGAACTATTGAGTTTTGTAAAGGGTCAAACGAGATTTTCCTCATTTTTGTAACAAGCTCTTCAGATTTCGTGCTTGGTCGGATGGCTGGGATGGTGGCTAACCATGGCTAGAGAAGAGCTTATCCATTAGTGAGATTGCGCTGACGTTAAGCATCGTGGGGGAAGCTTTCTAGGTTTAAGCCCGCGATCGCTTGTTGAATATCTAACTGAATAAAGTGATCAACTGCTTGATAAGCCCAGTACATCAAGGTTTGAGGGCATTGAGCAATTTTCTGAAAACCGATCGCGGCTAATAATTCTTCATAAAGAGGATGAATAGCGACTCCATAAAAATCACAGAGATTAGGAAAATCAGCTTGCATGGCAATTAATGTTTGCCGACAGTCTTCTAAGGATTGGTAAATTTGGTGTCGCTTGAGGAATGGCTGCTCAATCATCCAGATTCGTGCGAAGGCCGCAGTGCAGCTTAAGTCACCTGGGGGTGCGATCGCGAAAGGATCAACTTCAGCTTGGCCTGTAAGAAACAAACTTTTAGTGGGAGGTAAAAAGAAATTAATTTCAGAGCCACTTGCGATCGGGCTGAGAATGCAGATTGCTACGGCATTCTCGTTGTCACAACGCCGCAAGACCCGCATTCCTCGTGGATATTGTTGCGCCCAAAGCCTCAAGATCTTAGAAAGTTTGTGTGGAGCCACCACTGAAGGATCTCGCTCCATCCAAATAAAACTGCGTGCTAAGAGATTTGCGATCGGAATTGTGTCGGTACGAGGATTAAAAGCATCGGCGACTAACTCCGGAGCACTCGTCGCTAGTTCTGCTTCAGTGATTTCTGGTACTGCCCGCACTCGAATACAAGTCGTCTGACCATCGAATTTTTTTTCCAGCAAACCGAGCGCTGCTAAACGGTCAATCATCATTCCAGCTGCGCGATCGCCACCGCGTTCAGTTTCAGAGTAAAACAAGGCCGCCGCTTCCCGGTGCGTACACGGAATGGGACGTTCGATCGGAGCCAAGTCGGTCAGGGGTGGCTGTAGCATTTCACCCTCGGCTTGTTTTTGTTTCACCAGCAAGTAGGCCCACAATCTCACAAAGCATTCTGCCCGCCGTCGAGGTAGGCCGACCCGCCCTCTGAGCCGGGAAATATATTGCTGCTGCCGAGAAAGCGGAAACCACTGATTAATCAATTCTGGTTTCATGGGTATGCTCAGTGCTGCAATCTAAAAATCTGACAAGAAGCAAGCGAAGGAATGAAGCAATACATAGGTCGTCAGGCAGCAATCACGCGGCGCTGCAATAGTAAACGTTCAATTTTGGAAGAGCACCCTAATGAGTGAATCGAAAAGCAGCACTCTCCTTGACAATCAACTCTAGAGAACGACAGCAGCGCCGGAGCTAGCTATCAACTGCACGCTTCTTGTGGAATGTGACTGGCTAAAGCGCAAAGCCTTCAGATAGAGAGGCGTCAACGTCATGACTTATTTGTGTTTGTTGATATAAAAACCATTATTCCGTAATTTCCCTAGGGTGAAGTAGTCACCTAAAAAAGTTCACCTCACTTCACCCCAGTTCGGCAAGGTTCATACTACTTCATGCTCCTCGTGCGTGCTACGGCTTGCTCATTGCAAGTTCAGCAACTAAAAAAGCAGAATGGCTGCATACCGTGAGGAACCACTCCTATGACTGCCAGCCTGCTTTCTAGCACCTCCGAAATGCAAGTGACTGCTAACCCGCTCCTTAGCCACTACTTGCTGAACCAAAAGCTTTTAAGTGCCAAGCCCAGCCGAGTTAACCTGCCTAAAAAAGAAGAAGTCCAGCTCAGCCAAGATGTTGCAGTTGCTGCTGTATGGGGAGCTTTGTTAGAAGCACTACCTCAAGGTGTGATGGTGCTGACTGCTGACCTAAAGCTGGTTTATACCAACGAGAAAGCAAATCGGTTGTGTCAACAGTTAGCCGCTCGCGATCGCCGACCTGCTCAGTCGCCTCTGGTCGTTTCAGAAATTTGTCATCGCCTGCTAAAAAACAAATCTTTAGAAGGTCGCCATTTGCTGATGGAGTGCCAAACCCCACGGCAGCAGACGATTCGG
This sequence comes from uncultured bacterium, assembly GCA_966211855.1. GTDB lineage: Bacteria > Cyanobacteriota > Cyanobacteriia > FACHB-46 > FACHB-46 > CBIHQL01. The sequence goes on along the minus strand of CBIHQL010000687.1, from coordinate 312 downwards.
TTGCGGGCTAGTTGGTTAAACGTGAATCCAGCGATGGGCAGCATGAACCAGTCTGCGCCACACATCCTAGTCACGCTAGAAAATTGTAGTGAAGCCTTAGAAGCCGAAATTCATATTGAACAGCGGAAGTATGACTTGACCGAACGCGAAGCTGAAATTTGGATGCTGCTTCGGCAAGAATACTCTTATCAAGACATTGCAGAGACACTGCAAATCAGTCTAAACACGGTGAAGACCCATGTGAAAAATGTCTATGCCAAGAAGCGCAGCAGCCAAGGGCACGATCGCATTGTCTTGTCTTAGGTACTAGAA
>CBIHQL010000686.1:0-2533 GCA_966211855.1 uncultured bacterium | reverse complement strand
AAATCTTTACACCTGCCGCGTCACCCATTGCCCGTTCCGACTTCTCCCACAGGCGATCGCGATCGTTCTCCTCAGCCCACAAACTTGGCTCACTTTAGGTCAACTCGGCGATCGTCTGCTACCTCTAGTGATAATTTGCGTCAGACTTTGATTGATTACTTTCAAGGTCAGGCCGCTACGTTTGATTTTTGGGCACAACTTCAGGCCAAACTCTTGCCACTAACGGCTGAAGACCCAACCCTAGGCTGGCAAGATCAATCCCCATCCGATTACCCGGTCACAGTCATTGAGTTAGCTCCAGCCCAGTGGCGCTAGTGATTTTTCCATCTCGACAAGAGATGAAGTTACTTTTGAGCGATCGCCCGTTAAGACTTTTGGGGGACTGAGAGGTGCTGCTGAGCCTGCACTTGCTCGATAAACTTGCGGATCCGTTGCAAATAGCGTTGACCACCAATCTCTGCCGTATCGTTGTGGTTGGCACCTTCGATTAAAAAGAGTTGTTTGGGCTGGGGAGCTGCTTGAAAAAGAATCTGGCTCATCTCAGCGGGAACGGTCATGTCATTGGTACCGTGGAGCAGCAACAGCGGCATCTGGAGCGATCGCACTTTAGTCAGCGAATCAAACTTGTGGTTGAGTAGCAGATCAGTCGGGAACCAGCCAAACCCGCCCCGATAATCAACCATGCGCCGCATCGAGGTGAAGGTACTTTCAACGATTAGAGCCGCCGCGTCTGGGTGCTTGATCGCCAAATCGATCGCGATCGCTCCTCCTAAAGAGTGCCCGTAAATAAAAATTTGCTCTGGCGGAATTTTGCGGGTTTGCGTCAGGTAGTTCCAAGCCGTTTCAGCATCGGTGTAGACCTGCTTTTCCGTCGGAAACTGTCCTTCGCTGCGTCCATAGCCGCGATAGTCAAACAGAAAGACCGAAAACCCCAAACTCTGAAAGCGAACTGCCTGAGCTGCATTAGCCCCAATATTGATGCCATTGCCGTGGCAATAAAGCACGATCCCAGTGGGTTGCCCTTTGGCAGGGATCCACCATCCATGAATTCGTTCGCGCTTCCCAGTTCTTGTTGGTACTGCCAGCCAAACATCTTCGTAGGAAATGCTAAAGGCGGCAGGCGTGGTTTCAATGATTTTGGTCGGGAAAAAGATAAAGCGATTTTGACGAGTCAGAAGAAACAAGCAAGCCGCTAAATAAGCGATCGCCAGCGAGATTCCTAAAACCAACAGCGATCGCAGCAACAGGGTGAGCATGGGCAAGAAGTTGACCTGAAAGATTTAGCCCAGTAATTGAGCCAAAACCATACTAGCCCTGTTGCCTGGTTTAGCCGAATCTGCCAATAGATCCGAACTAAGCGATTTGAGGTTGTTGTTTGTGCCAGTCGGTAGATTGTTCGTAAGCATAAGCTGCTTGGAACAACACATCTTCACGCAGCACATTACTGATCATTTGCAGACCGATGGGCATACCTTGGTCATCGAAACCGCAAGGAATGCTCAAACCAGGTAAGCCTGCCAGGTTGACCGGGATGGTCATCAAGTCAGACAGGTACATGCTGAGTGGGTCAGATGTTTTCTCACCTGCCTTGAATGCCGTTGAAGGAGCCGTGGGGCAAACCAAGAGATCGACTTGCTCAAATGCGCGCTCAAAGTCTTGCTTGATCAAGGTGCGGACTTTTTGCGCTTTCAGGTAATAAGCGTCATAGTAGCCAGCCGACAAAGCATAGGTACCAATCATGATCCGGCGCTTAACTTCCGCACCAAAACCGTGTGCCCGCGTTTGGGTATACATCGACAAGATGTTGTCTGCATCTTGATCGCGCACCCCGTACTTGACGCCGTCGTAGCGAGCCAAGTTAGCAGAAGCTTCTGAAGGCGCAATGATGTAGTAGGTGGGCAAACCATACCGGAAGCTGGGGCACGAAATAATTTGAATTTCGGCACCCAGATCTTGCAATTGCTGAATGGCTTTGGTGGTTGCGGCTTCAACGACGGGATCTAAGCCTTCGCCAAAGGTTTCTTTGATTACACCAATTTTGCGGCGGCCTCTGGGTTTGAGATCAGGGCGCAGAGACTTCAGATAATTAGGAATCTCGACATTGAGGCTGGTGGAATCTTTGGGATCGTAACCTGCGATCGCTTGCAACAAAATTGCAGCATCTTCGACAGTGCGACCGAAGGGGCCAATTTGGTCGAGGGAAGACGCGTAGGCGACCAAACCGTAGCGCGACACCAAACCATAAGTCGGCTTAAGACCCACGATGCCGCAGTAGGAGGCGGGTTGACGAATCGAGCCACCCGTATCTGAACCGAGGGCTACGACGCATTCTTTTGCAGCCACCGCAGCAGCCGAACCCCCCGAAGACCCACCGGGAACCCGTTCTAAATCCCAAGGGTTGGCAGTGACTTGATAGGCAGAATTTTCGGTTGAGCTGCCCATCGCAAATTCATCAAGGTTGGTTTTGCCCACCATGACTGCCCCTGCTGCTGCCAGCTTTCGAGGCCGCATTCCTCCGGCAGCGACGGTTGCG
>CBIHQL010000685.1:0-2534 GCA_966211855.1 uncultured bacterium | reverse complement strand
AACTACGGTGTCACCGAAAAGCAATTGCTGCGCTACGTTCGTAAAGCTCGTCGCGCTGCTGGTTCTACGGGTCAAGTGCTTCTCCAGTTTCTCGAAATGCGCCTTGACAACACCGTTTTCCGTTTAGGCATGGCTCCTACCATTCCTGCGGCACGTCAGTTGGTTAACCACGGTCACGTCACTGTTAATGGTCGTCGAGTTGACGTTGCTAGCTACCAGTGCCGTCCTGGAGATGTCATTGCAGTTAGAGATCGCGATACCTCTCGTCAGTTGGTTGAGCAAAATCTGCAATATCCTGGTTTGGCTCACCTGCCTAGCCACTTAGAATTTGACAAAGCCAAACTCACTGGTAAGGTGAACGGCGTTGTAGAGCGCGAATGGGTTGCTCTGCAAATCAACGAACTGCTGGTCGTAGAATACTACTCTCGCCAAGCTTAATTCTTCAGATCTCTATTCCGAGATTTTTGTTACCGCGGCATTGAAATATTTGCACCAGCCCCCTCACACTGTCAGTCTGGGGGCTTTAATTTTGGCGCATTAGCGGCGTTGTCGAAATGAAGTAGGGGCGAAGCATTCGGTAGTTCATTTGAAATCCAACCAAGAGATTCTGCCCGAATGCTTCGCCCCTACAAACCCTACGATTTACAAGTTGTGGTTATTCTCCGGTGATCGCGAGGCCATCTACCCAAATGCGAGGGCAGACTCCACCGGGAGTTACCTCAGCTTCTGGCTCCACATAAACGATCGCCTTAAGCAGTTCTAGGAAGTCTCCTGCAACCGTGGCTGACTCCACACTGACGCGATCGCCTTTGTTCACCACCCAGCCATCAAACGGCAGCGAGAATGATCCTTGCAGAGATTGAACTCCGGCGTGGAGCGCTTGCAAGTCATCAATCAAGACTACATTCTCAGCAGTGTCCATGCTATAGGTAGCATCAGTCGATTGACCAGGCGCAACATGGTAGTAGTGCGGCCCAACGGAGACTTTTGCACCCATATTGGCGTTACCTGTGGGCTGGGCGTTCATCCGCTTAGCAGTTCCGGCGCTGTGGAGGAAACCACTCAGCACACCTTCGGTAATTAGCGGGACTTTCCGGGTTGGAGTGCCTTCACCGTCAAACATCTCTGCGCCGATGTTACCGGGATGGTGGGGGTCATCGCACACAGACAGCAAGGGAGAGGCAATTTGCGTTCCTAAAGACTCAGGTGTCGAGAGACTTTGTTTGTCGAGGATACTTTGGGCGTTGTAGAGGTTGGAGAAGGCTCCCAACAAGCTCAAAAATGCTTCTGGGGAGAACACCACCAAGTATTTGCCCGACTTGATTTTGTCGTAGTTCAGGTGGCTGATGGTTTTCTCTGCCGCTTCCTGCACACAAGCTTGCACGTCTAGCTCAGGGAAGCCATGACCGACCCTAAATGCCCCGGCACTACGCGGCTTTCTACCCTCTTCCTCGGTTTTGCTGTAGAGATACACCGAAGCATAAGAACCCCCTTCATAGCGCTGCGCTCCCTCACTGTTGAGGTAGAAGCGATCAAAATCTCGCTGTGCCATGCCGTTGTAGGGAACCCCAGCGATCGCGGGATGGGCCTCTAGCAATTCTTTCTCAGCCTTCGCCAACGTCTCAATTAGCTTTGAAACTGGGGCTTGGGGAGTTTTTTCATGGGAGGTTTCAGGAATTGGAGCGGTGGCTTCTGGGCTGAAGTCAGGCACATGCTCTTTAGCACCAAAGAAGCTGGCTTCGTAAGCGGTTTTTAGCGCCAACTCCACACCCGCTGGATCAACATCCGTGGTCGAGGTAATGCCCACCCGATTTTCTTCATTCCACACCCGCACTGTGACACTGGAGCGATTGGACGCCTTAACCTGCTTCGGTTCTCCCTGGTCTACCTGAGCGCTGGTTTCATCCACCGAGGAACCATAAATATCAAATTTTTGGATGCCAAGTTTTGTGGCGCTTTCCTTGGCGTAAGTCGCGAGTTCTTGAATATTCGGCATATTACAGTCTTACTGGTTAACGTATGTCTTTGCAAAAATCTTGTGTTGAATCCTGGCAGACCTCTCCCCAAACCCCGCTCCTACAAGGCGAGGGGCTTTGAATATCTGGCTCCCCTTCCCTACCAGGGAAGGGGCTGGGGGTTAGGTCTCTTCAACTAGCGACCACCCACGGTGATCGAATCGACCTTGATGTGGGGTTGCCCAACGGTGACGTAAATGCTGCCGCTGACTGAGCCACAGAAACCTGCTGCCAAACCCAAATCTTGAGAGCACATGGAGATCTTGGTCATGATGTCCTTGGCTTCACCGATCAAGGTTGCGCCTTTGAGGGGCTTGGTGACTTTGCCGTTTTCGATCAGGTAGGCTTCATCGACTGCGAAGTTAAATTGTCCGGTAGGGCCGACACTGCCGCCACCCATCTTCTTGCAGTAGATGCCTTTGTCGATCGAGGCAAACAGATCTTCAACAGAGTGTTCACCAGGAGCAATGTAAGTGTTCCGCATCCGGGATGCCGCCGCGTGGGTATAGCTTTGGCGAC
>CBIHQL010000684.1:0-2537 GCA_966211855.1 uncultured bacterium | reverse complement strand
CGCAAAAACCTTGGAGTTCACACCGATATTTACAAAATTTGCAGCATTCTCCAGTTTTGCTTAAGAGAGTTCCGCAGCATTTAGCGATCGCACTGCTGCTGCTCACCTCGGCTTGTCAAACAACCAATTCATCTAATTCTTCTGGTTCCTCTAGTCAAGGTCTCAAAATTGGCACATTACTATCCGTGACAGGAGACCTATCTCAACCTGGCGCTTCGATGCAAGATAGTGCTCAACTGCTTGTGAAAACTGTGAATAACTGCGGAGGAGCACTAGGGCAACCTGTGCAGTTGATTTCTGAAGATGACCAGACAGAACCGGCAGCGGGGGCTTCTGCAATGACTAAACTGGCAGAGGTCGATCGCGTGGCTGGGGTTGTTGGTGCGACTTCGAGTGCCGTGTCAAGTGCTGCGGTTGATATTGCGGTGCGCAACCAAGTTGTGCAAATTTCGCCATCCAGTACCAGCCCGATTTTTACGGAACGAGCACAAAAAGGTGACTTCCAGGGCTTTTGGTTCCGGACTGCGCCCCCAGATACCTTTCAAGGCAAAGCTCTGGCTCAACTGGCAAAACAGCGAGGATTCAAATCAGTCGCGATTTTGGCAATTAATAATGACTATGGCAGTGGTCTAGCCGAATCTTTTACGTCTGCTTTTGAGGCTTTGGGAGGCAAAGTCCAGGGCCAACCAGTGCTCTATCCGCCAGAGGCTTCTACATTTGAGTCTGAGGTCAATATTGTCTTTAAGGGCCAGCCCGATGCCGTGTTGTTGATTGCTTACCCCGAAACAGGCAGCTTGGTGCTGAAATCAGCCTATCAGCAGGGGTTGTTGGGTCAAAAAACTCAACTCCTCGCGACCGATGGCCTAAAAGATGAGGCGATCGCCAACTTAACAGGTAAAAACCAGGCTGGAGATTACATCGTCACTGGGCTAGTAGGGACTGCTGCCAGTATGGGAGGGCCAGCCGCGAACGATTTTAATCAAGCATACAGTGCTGCTTATCAACGTCAGCCAAGTGCATACAACTCAAACACTTGGGATGCCACAGCTTTGTTAGTGTTAGCCGCAGAAGCTGCAAAGTCAAACACTGGCCCCGCAATTAAGGCAAAAATTCGTGATGTTGCCAATGCCCCTGGTCAAGAAGTGACGGATGTCTGCCAAGCTTTAGCGCTAGTGAGAGAAGGCAAAGACATCAATTATCAAGGCGCGAGCGGTACAGTCGAGCTAGATGCCCAGGGCGATGTCACAGGCAATTACGATGTCTGGACGATTGAGAAAAATGGCAAGCTTGCGATCAAAGACACCATCAGCGTAGGCGGCTCGTGACAGATCGATCGTAGGGGCGAAGCATTTGCTTTGAGATTTGGTTTTAGATCAAAGAACCCTACCTCCAATGCTTCGCCCCTGCAGGGGTATGTTGCTGTTTTTGGTGAATCGGGATGACAGGATTTGAACCTGCGACATCCTGCTCCCAAAGCAGGCGCGCTACCAAGCTGCGCTACATCCCGTAACGTACTCGTCTAGTATACGCTACTTTCTGCGTAATTCAAGTAAAAATTTTTAACAAAATCTGCTAGCCAAGCTGTTAGGGGTCTGAAAGTTGCCCGGTGCGATCGCATCAAGCCAGATTTATTTAAAGTCTTGGTGGGTAGAACCCCGGCAGAATTAAATCTCTGATTGTGAGAGCGATCGCCAAAGAAGCGGGAATACTTGGAAAAACAGCCCCTTGAAGCAGTCGGCTTGCTAGTCTGGATACCAGAACATGCCTTTAATTCCCTCTGGATCAGAGACAAACCCCAATGTGCGGTAAAAGTCCACCACCTGAGGGTCTGCAAACAGGGTGATGTTGCTGATATCTTCACTCCGTAGTTTCTTGATCACATGCTTCATCAAGGCTTTCCCCAGCCCTTTACCCTGATAGTCAGGATGCACTACTACATCCCACAGCGTGGCATTAAAAGCATGATCCGAGGTAGCGCGAGCAAAGCCAATCAATCGACGTTGGACTCCCCGTTGTTCCCACATCGAAACGACTAGAAAGCTATGCTGAATGGCTTTCTTGACTTTTCGTAAAGGTCGTCGTGACCAACCTACGGCATCACAGAGTTCTTCCAAGTCGTATAGATCAATTTCTCGCTCGGTGCTAAAGAAAATTCGCGAAGGATTGCGATTACGTGCAGCTGCCCCCCCTGCATCAGTATTGTTAAGAGCCTCAGCAGGTATGCTGGTCTCATCGCCCACAGTGTAAGTTTCAACTGGGGCCGTTTTAGAAGAGGGGGCAGTATCAGATCCGCTGAATAAGCTTTTCCAAAAACCCATGCAGGCGTGGTTAAGGTAGTAGGAGTAGAAGACAGTACTAGCTAGTATATCGCCCGGACTTGATTCTCATGATTGTGTTCCTCATAAGAATTACCGGATGAGTCAGTGATAATCGTCGGAGAAACCAAAACGAACGTTAAAAATTTGTGAGAAATTGGGGTTTGGTGAGTCAACTCACAGGATGTCTGGGCTTTGATATTGAGCAGTAAGTCGTATCTC
>CBIHQL010000683.1:0-2545 GCA_966211855.1 uncultured bacterium | reverse complement strand
CGCCATCTTTGTTGCCATCGTATTTGGGCAGTTTGAGGCTGGACTAGCTCAACCCTATGAGGCGGCACAACATACACTCAGTCTTCACACCATAACAGGTTGGACTCTATCTGGCATTCTGATTGCCATTACTGCATGGCGATTGGTCATTCGCAAACGGAATCCACTCAAAATTCCAATTGCTTACCTGGGATTTACAAGTTTTCTAACCTGTCTGGTGCTATTTCAAACCTATCTAGGAACAAAGTTAGTTTGGGTCTATGGATTGCATATTGAACCAGTGGTGCAGGCTATGAAGGCAGGAGGTACACCATGATTTTGCTGCTCGTGGATACGGGCATTCCAGTAGGTGCCAATCAGTTACCTTACGAAATCCCAGTACATCCTAATTTGGTGCATTTCACGTTAGGGTTGTTTATCATTGCAATTCTCTTTGATATTGCTGGTGCGCTCTTTCCCCTAGAGCGTCCTATCTTGAAGTTTTTAGGTCTGCCAGCACTCAGGCAAGGCTTGTTTGATGTCGGTTGGTACAACTTAGTAGCGGCTGCGATCGTTACAATTTTCACAGTTGCGGCAGGCTTTTTTGAGTTAATTTTGGCAAATCCACCCACTGATCAAAAAAGTGTCTGGGGAATGGCTCCCAATATGATTTTGTTGCTGCATGGATTGAGCGGAATTTTTCTCTTGGGGGCGATCGTAGGCATGACTGTATGGCGGGGTTTGCAACACTTCCGCTGGCGCAAATCTAAAGCTAGAAAGGTGCAATGGAGTTATCTCGCAGTTGGCGTTCTCATGTTGGGGCTCTTATACCTACAGGGAACACTGGGTGCTCAGTTAGGTGAACAATTTGGTGTTCATGTAACGGCTGCTCATTTGGTGCGTCAGGGGCAAGACCCCAATCAAGTCTTGAAGTAAAAGCCAATCACACACTAAATCTATCAGCAGACATAGAAGAATTTGCATTCGTTTTCATTATTCTGAGCCAACCTAAAGAGTAAATTAGGTTCTTCCTCAATTTCTCGTTCAGGTGCTTATAAATGGCAAATCCTGTTTATCAAACGGTGATTGTAGGTGGCGGATTTACTGGACTATTTACAGCGCTCCATCTCAGCCATCAGCATTATCCTCGTTCGGTTGTTTTAATTGATCGCAGCGATCGCTTTTGTTTTAAGCCATTACTCTATGAGTATTTCAGCGGTGAAATGGATGCGAATCAAGTTGTACCTCGATATAACGAACTACTGAAACACAGTGGCATTATTTTTGTGCAAGATACGGTACAGTCCATTGATTTATACCAAAAACAGGTGCAACTGGTCAGTGGAGATCACTATGTCTACAGCAATCTAGTGCTGGCGTTAGGAAGTGTCACAGGATATTTTGGCGTAGAAGGGGCACAGGAACATGCATTGCCGTTTCGCACTCAGGACGATGCGATTCAGATCGATCGCCATTTGCGGGATTGTTTGCAACGGGCAGTTCAGCTAGAGAATGCCGAACAACGCCGTCAACTTCTGACAACCGCCGTGATTGGGGCAGGCCCGTCTGGAGTTGAAATGGCGGCAACCCTGGCTGATTTGCTGCCGCGGTGGTATCAAGCGTTGGGAGGCAACCCACAAGAAGTGAGAGTCTCTCTAGTCAACCACGGCTCTGAAATCCTCAAAGGAGACATTAATCACCAGCTACAGGAAACGGCGAAGACTGCTTTAGAGCATCGTACTGTGCCTGTTGAGTTTGTGTTGGGTGCAGAGGTAACCGCCATTCGTCCCAATGCATTGGAGTACAAGCATGACCAGCAAACTTACACGATCAATGCAGGAACCATCATCTGGACCGCAGGAACTAATACGCATCCACTGATTAAGACGTTACCAATCCCTGACGAACATCGAGACAAGCATGGTCGCTTAAATGTCACTCCGACGCTGCAACTTCCAGACTTTCCAGAAGTGTTTGCTGGAGGTGATTGTGCTGTTGGTTTGCAGCCCACTTCAACCCAGAGTGATAGCTATGAATCGCAACAACATCAATCTGATCAAAGCCCTAGCAGTGATCAGCAACATCCAGAATTAAAATCACTGCCGCCAACAGCACAGGTGGCATATCAGCAGGGGAGCGCGATCGCTCATAACCTCCGGGCATTAGCGTTAGGCTATGCTATGAAACCCGCTAGAGTTAACCTTCGTGGCACTCTCTTAAAGGTCGGTCTAGAAGAAAGCATTGCCAATATTTTCAATCGGGTTGAAGTTACAGGTGAACTGGGGCATTTGATCCGGCAGGGAATTTATCTGGAGTTACTGCCAACTCCCCTACACGACTTTAAAGCCACAACAGAATGGCTCAAGGACGAGATTTTTGATCGTCATGCTGGTAGCCCCTTAAAACAAGTTGCTCAAGCGGCTGGAATTGCAAGTGGAGTTGTTGTGGGTGCGATCGCGGCAAAAAAACTCCTCAATGCGTTAGGCAACGATGAAAAAGATTAATTTCCATCAATAGTTCAGGTCTGATTTCATCTCTATTTCAATATTAGTTTTTATGCTAAGCG
>CBIHQL010000682.1:0-2547 GCA_966211855.1 uncultured bacterium | reverse complement strand
CCGGGGTATCAACTTCCGGGGCTGTCAGGGGGGTCAACCGAGGTGCGGGTACTGCATCTTGCGGAATGAACGTCGGCGCAAAGTCACGGGGGCGATCGGCGGTGCTGATGCAGGTGTTCATCGCTTGAGTCGAGGCGAGATCGATACGACGGCTCAATCCCACCACACAGTTAGAAAAATCGGTTGGCAATAAGCTGCGGCGGCAGTTATCTAAAATTTCGGGCAAGGTTGGGTCTTTGCTGCTGCGATTGATGTCAACCACACAAGTTGCTAGCTCAACAGGCCGACGCACCCGACGACAAGCCGACAGGGCATCTGCAGCCGGAGCAGACGCTTGTTGACTGATCCGTACCACGCAGGTAGACAAATCTCGCGGACGCAGCACATCGGCACAAGCAGGAGCCACAACTTCAGGAGCCAAACCCGCCTGCAACAAACGGGCAGCACAGGTTTCATAATCACTTTTTTGAGCGGCTGAACTGGGAGCGCTAGGAAACGCGATCGCCAGCAATCCAGCCGTAGCGAGCTGAATTCCCGACCAGCGAACAAAACGGCGTTGGCAATCGGTGTGACGCATAGTGGTTAACTTAGACATCTCTTTCAACGTTAACCAGCATAGTGCAAGGCTTATGCTAGAACCTAAACCCCGCTCAAAAGTGTTGCGAACGATAACTGTGATGACATCAACCGTAAAAAAGGGTCATCAAACCCACTAGAGTGAAAAAGGTAACGAAAATCCATTTCAACGATCCAGGGGGAACTCCGGTATGCACCTGAGTGAACTGACCCATCCCAACCAGTTACGGGGCCTATCGGTTCATCAACTTCAGCAGATTGCACGTCAAATTCGAGAAAAGCATTTACAAACCGTTGCTGCCAGCGGTGGTCACCTCGGCCCCGGCTTGGGAGTCGTCGAGTTGACCTTAGGGCTTTATCAAACCCTAGACCTCGATCGCGATAAGGTCATTTGGGATGTGGGTCACCAAGCCTATCCCCACAAATTGATCACAGGGCGCTATCACAACTTCCACACCCTCCGGCAAAAGGATGGCGTGGCAGGATATCTCAAGCGCGGTGAAAACAAATTTGACCATTTTGGTGCGGGTCACGCTTCTACCAGTATCTCGGCGGCTTTGGGCATGGCTCTAGCGCGAGATATGAAGGGCGAGAAGTTCAAAGTAGTTGCCGTAATTGGGGATGGTGCGTTAACCGGGGGGATGGCGCTCGAAGCCATTAACCATGCCGGACACTTGCCCAAAACCAATTTGATGGTGGTGCTCAACGACAACGAAATGTCGATTTCACCCAACGTCGGGGCATTGTCGCGCTATCTCAACAAGATGCGCCTCAGCCCGCCGATGCAGTTTCTCTCAGACAACTTTGACGAGCAAGTGAAGCATCTGCCGTTTGTGGGCAGTTCGCTCTCACCCGAACTAGGGCGAATCAAAGAAGGCATGAAGCGCCTCGCCGTGCCCAAGGTCGGGGCTGTGTTTGAAGAACTCGGCTTTACCTACATGGGGCCGATCGACGGTCACAACCTCGAAGAGTTGATCGCCACCTTTGAGCAAGCTCACAAGCATACTGGCCCAGTGCTCGTGCATGTCTCAACCGTGAAAGGGAAAGGCTACGCGATCGCTGAGCAAGACCAAGTCGGCTATCACGCCCAGTCACCGTTTAACCTGGCAACCGGGAAAGCAATTCCCTCTAGCAAACCCAAGCCGCCCAGCTACTCAAAAGTATTTGGCGATACGCTGGTGAAGCTCGCTGAAAATAACCCCCGGATCGTCGGGATCACCGCAGCGATGGCAACCGGAACTGGCCTGGATATTCTGCAAGCCAAGCTGCCCAAGCAATACATGGATGTTGGGATTGCCGAACAACATGCCGTAACCATGGCAGCAGGTTTAGCCTGTGAAGACATGCGGCCTGTGGTGGCAATTTATTCCACCTTCTTGCAACGGGCCTATGACCAGATCATCCATGATGTCTGCATTCAAAAACTGCCCGTCTTCTTCTGCATCGATCGCGCCGGGATTGTCGGTGCAGATGGCCCGACTCACCAAGGTATGTACGACATTGCTTATCTGCGCTGCGTGCCCAATTTGGTGTTGATGGCACCGAAGGACGAAGCCGAATTGCAGCAAATGTTGGCAACAGGCGTGAGCTACACCGATGGAGCGATCGCCATGCGGTATCCCCGGGGTAATGGCTATGGCGTAGCGCTGATGGAAGAAGGCTGGGAGCCGCTACCCATCGGTAAAGCTGAAGTCTTGCGGCAAGGCGATGATGTGTTGCTGGTGGGCTTTGGCTCAATGGTCTACCCCGCCATGCAAACAGCAGAGATCTTGAGCGAGCACGGCATTGAAGCAACGGTCGTAAATGCCCGGTTCGCCAAGCCCCTCGACATGGATCTCATCGCCCCCCTGGCGCAGAAGATTGGTCGAGTGGTCACCCTCGAAGAAGGCTGCCTGATCGGTGGGTTTGGCTCTGGCGTTGTCGAAGCTCTGATGGATCAAAACGTCGTGGTGCCCGTCATGCGGATTGGAG
>CBIHQL010000681.1:0-2558 GCA_966211855.1 uncultured bacterium | reverse complement strand
CGGAGGGATAATCGGTGGTAGCTTTCTGGCATTTTTAACAGGCTGGTGGATACCTGTTGTGCCAACTCTCCTGAGTTTATGGGGTGCCACAATTGCTCTGATCATTGTTACCGATCAACAGCGCGATCGTCTCCAGTTTCAACGCACCCTCACCTTGCTGTTAGAGGCACGACAAGATTATCCTGCCGCTGGACGGATCGCGATCGAATACCTCAAGCAATCGGAAACCAAAGAACATCAAACCGAGATTGAGCGGCAACTAGAGTGAATGCTTAGGGGCTGCACAATCGGGATGTTTCAGAGCGACTGAGCCTCGGTCTGTAGGAGTCTGTGCCACCAAAACAATTGCACCCGTGCGATCGACTATCCAACCTTGCGCCTCCGCGATCGCCTCTGTTGTTAAGTGAGATTGCTCTATTTCCCGATCGCTTGGTTTCTCTGTTTCTCTATTTTCTATCCTTCCGCGATCGTCTTGCCAAATGACCTGTCCGACCAACGGCTGTCTGGGGTCTTCTGGCAAACCACCCCGTCCCGTAATCGCAAACGAACTTCCCTCATCGGCTGGACAAGTAGCCGCCATCAGTTGGCTCGGATCAGCAAAGTCAGTCGTTAATGTGGTCAGTCCTTGGGCTGGATCAAGATCGGGCGTTTGAACGGTAACGCTTCCCGTATCAATCGTCGGATTTGCCTGGGAAAAAGCTGTAATGTCATTCGTGGGTAAATTGCGTGGGTCGAGCCGAGTTGGATCTGTAGTGCCCAATAGACGCTGTAAATCCTCGCGAGTTCGGGTATTGAACCAAAAAATGTCCTGTGCTATCAGGTTAATTTGTCCACCAGAACCTTCAAAAGCATTCGCAATAATATCATTGTTCTCATTGGGAGCCGAGACAACAAAATCTGCATCAATATTGATGTTGCCTCCGGTCGCAGCCCCACTAGCATTGGTGGTGATACTACTGTTACGGCGGAGTGTGAGGAGGGGCGATCGCAAATCAATATTTCCTCCGCCTGCGATCGTATCTGCCCTGATTTGCCCTTGATTGTCTAGCCGAATTGTCTCAGCTTCAATGTTGAGTGATCCTGCCTGTCCCAATCCTGCACTACTAACCGTAAGTTGAGATCCTTGGTTGATAGACAACGAACGAGTTGCGATCGTAATATTTCCTCCATCACCGCTTCCAGTTTCTTGGACACCGCTAGATACTTCACTTTTTCCATCCAAATTTACTTGGTCGTAAGCGACAATCGATACATTGCCTGCCTTTCCACGTCCATTAAGGTCAGCTTCTATTGCAGCCCCATTCGACATCAAAAAAGATCTTGCAGTAATCTGAACCGTTCCACCCTGCCCCTTGGCAGCTTGCCCCGTTGGGGATCGATCTCCGACTGCACTAAATAGACCCGTCGGAATTCCTAACTGAGGATCTCTACCATCTAAGTGAACCGTATCACGGGCATTAATTTCTATATTCCCTGCATCCCCTTCCCCTTGAGTCAGTGCAGCCAGTTGCGAAATACTGGTGAGGGAAACAGAGTTTGCTGTAATGCGGATATCTCCACCTGCACCCTTACTTAAAGGAGCTACAACGCTATTTGCTACCGCATAATCAAAGTTGACACTTCCTTGGGCAACAATATTGATGCTACCCGCCTTTCCATCGCCAAAGGTAATAGTGGATAGACCTGTGCCATTCTTTAGAGAAAGAGAACCTGTCGTGATGTTAAGATCACCTCCGACCCCGCTTGATTCCAATGCTACAGTATTGGCAACAGTGCTTGCATCTAGGTTAACCGAGTCAGTTGTATTGATTTCGATGTTTCCTGCTCTTGAGTCAACAGGTGCCATACGAGGTGCAATTCCTGCTAACAAACTGCTAGATGTCGTATTTAGCTGCTTAGCATAGAGATTGATGCTACCACCGTTTGCCGCATCAACATTAACTACAGCATTATCTATTAGCACCACATTTGCTCTTGCTAGCCCATCAGGAAGATTGAATTGCCATGCTAGCCCTTGCTGTTCCAATTTCACAACGCCTTCGCCTGAAACCCCAGCCAATGTAACTTGACCTCCTGGCACTTGCAATTGCCCGCCTTCGAGCCTGACAGTCCCTCCGACAAGTGCTAAAGTTCTGCCCGACGGAACTTGAAGACCCTCGCCACGCAGATTGAGCGTAATCGTATAAGCACCTGTGTTTGCTTTAACACTTGGAGCAGGAATATTATTCCATCCACTCAAAGGGAATCCTGCGCCTGAAGCCTGTGGGTTTCCTACAGCATCAAAAATATTATAACCCTGTGAATTGAGTGGATTATTAGGGTAGTTAGAGATTGCTAGGTAATACGTGCCAGAGGCAGTAGGTGTAAAGGCTTGATATTCAGGTACAGTCGATTGAAGGCCAACACTATTATCGCTAGCAAATAAGCCAAACCCATTACTATCGAGCAGAAACAACTGAGTGTTGAGATTGGTGTTGCCGACTGTGCTTGCTGTGAAAGGTTGTCCTTCCTCTAAAGATATTTGATACAGATCCACATCTTGATCGCGATCTAAATTT
>CBIHQL010000680.1:0-2560 GCA_966211855.1 uncultured bacterium | reverse complement strand
GAAGGCACGAGTTAGGGCAGGTTTGCGTTTGCATCAAACGAGTCAAGATTTGCAAACCCAAAAGCAATTGCTAGAGGCAGAATTGGCTGAGGCGGCAGCGTATGTGCGTTCGTTATTGCCCCCGCCAACTGTAGGCTCTATTTCAATTCGTTCTTGTTTTATCCCTTCTAGACAACTCGGCGGTGATTGCTTCGACTACTTTTGGCTAGATGATGATTGTTTGGCTATTTACTTGCTAGATGTCTCAGGTCATGGTTTGGGGGCTGCATTACCCTCTATTTCGATTCTCAATTTGGTGCGATCGCAATCATTGCCCAATGTAGATTTTTATGAGCCTGCAAGTGTCTTAAAAGGGCTGAATGAAACCTTTCAAATGAGTGATCATAGTGAAAGGTATTTTACGATTTGGTATGGCGTTTATCACCGTAGTCAGAGCCAGTTAGTGTATGCCAGTGCAGGGCATCCTCCTGCTATTTTGGTGTCGGGCTCTTTGCCAGAAACTGTAGAGGTTAAGCGGCTCAAAACACCAGGGCTACCGATCGGAATGTTTCTGGATAGCGAATACTCAAGCCATTGCTGCGAAATTCCAGAGTCGAGTGCGCTCTACATTTTTAGCGATGGTGTCTATGAGATTTTGCAACCCGATGGGACAACCTGGACACTAGACAGTTTTATTGATGTTCTTGTAGAAGCTCAATGCGCCAGTCTGATGAGCTTAGATAAGATTTTGGCTAGTGTACAGCTTGCGAATGTGAAGGATACCTTTGAGGATGACTTGTCACTCTTACAAATCCAGTTTGAGGTTGACGAGAGTTTGGTAAGACCCTTATAGAAGTAGCTAACTTGACAGGTTTTCAGAGTTTTTACAACTTAGGGAGTTGATAAAACTGCCTTTTCAAATTCGGCTCGGTTTGGGAACACTTCAAAGACGCGATCCATGCTAGTGAGTTCAAATAGCAACTTCACTTGATCGTTGACCGAGCACAGAAAAAGTTTTCCACCCGCTGTACGGACTGCCTTCAGTGCAATCACTAAAGCACCCAGACCAGAGCTATCCATAAAGGTGACGTTCGCTAGGTCAATTAAAACGATCGCTGCACCTGCATTGATAATGCTATTAATTTCCTGGCGGATATGTTGCACTTTGGTGCCATCTAAGATACCCGCAGGCTGAATAATCTTCAAATTAACATCCATCGCTATACCTCAACTGCATCAATAGGGGTGCTGGACTGTTCCGCTTAGGTTACCCATTTACTCCGTGTAACTACCAACCATCAATGGCAGACTCTACCGCTGATTTGGTGGCAAAGCTTCCGGATAGTGCCGGGTTGTTGGAGGAATGGATCAGGGAGTGGGTTGGCTTAAACAAGAATGCGATCGCTAAGTCCCCATCTCGATGGCTTAATTTTCAACGTTCATTTTGCCAGCGCTACCCCCAAGTAAGCAAATTCAGTCAACATGGCTACTGGACTCTCCTTTTCTGCAACTACCCGCTCTGTGACGACGAGCTTAGAGCGTACCAGTCGTGGCATTTTCTTAACCCTAGTGGTAACCACGCTGATGAGCGTCTGCATGTTTCGTCTCGCACAATTGCAATTAGTGCAAGGTCAACATCATCGTCAACTGGCTGAGCAGAATCGACTCCGTTTGATTCCGATCGTGGCTGATCGCGGTAATTTGCTCGACCGTAAGGGGCGGTTATTAGCCTCCAACCGACTTTCGCGCTCGGTGTACCTATGGCCGCGATCGCAACCCAAAGCTGAATGGCAAGTAGCAGCGAAGAAGTTAGGGCCAATTTTGGACGTACCAGCCCCTGAAATTCTCAAGAAGCTGGAGCAGGCAGGTTACGATTCCCCCATGCCAGTGCGAATTCGCCAAAACTTGAATCCCAACGGGTTTGTCCAGTTGGCTGAGCAAGTAGGAGACTTACCTGGGTTAGAGATTCGAGCAGAGTCAGCTCGTAACTACCCGAATGGTAGCTTAGCAGCTCATGTGATGGGCTACATTGGCGAGGCAACGGCTGACGAACTGAAAGCCAACCCCCACTATCCGATGGGCATGATTGTCGGTCAGATGGGATTAGAGCGAATTTTAGAAAAACAACTGCAAGGGGTTTGGGGAAACCGCCTGATTGAAGTTGATGCTGCAGGGAAAGAGATTCAGGTATTGGGCAACACACCAACTCAAGCAGGGGAACCGATTAAACTCACCCTTGACTTAGACCTACAAAAGGCAGCAGAGCAAAAGCTTGCCAACCGCCGGGGAGCAGTGGTTGCTTTAGATGTCAAAACAGGTGCAATTTTAGCGCTAGCAAGTGGTCCTACTTTTGACCCCAATCTGTTTACCCGCAAAATTTCTACTAAAGACTGGGATCGGCTTCAGGCAACCGATAAACCTTTTTTGAATCGCGTTTTTCAAGGTTATCCACCCGGCAGTACATTCAAGCTCGTGACGGCGATCGCGGGTTTGGAGTCTGGCAAATTTTCACCGAGTTCGACCCTGCTGAGTTCTTCGTACATCACGGTGGGTGGGTTCCAGTTTCATGAGCACGGCAGCG
>CBIHQL010000679.1:0-2567 GCA_966211855.1 uncultured bacterium | reverse complement strand
TTCTGGTTGTTTGCGCCTGTCTCTTCGGAGCGGTGATTGACTGTTGAGGCAGGGGGGTGGCGATCGCTATGGAAATTCTACTTTCAAGAATTTATCAAACCCGTAGGCTGTGCTAGTGCAAACGTAACGCATCAATCTTGTTTCTCTCTGGATTCAATCTTCTCGCCATGTTTGCAGTTGCAGGTAGACCAAAATGAGGGTTGCAGCCAGTAAAACTGTGGCGGCGGCGGCGGCGTAACCGAAGTCAAATTGGGCGAAGGCTTGCTCGTAGATGTAGTACACCAGAAGGTTGGTGGAGTTGAGGGGGCCACCTTCTGTGATTACATAAACTTGCTCGAAGCTGCGCAGGGTGAAGATGATGGTGGTGATCGCGGCGAAGATCAGGGTCGATCGCAGGCCGGGTAAGGTGATGTACCAAAACTGTTGCCATGCGTTGGCGCCATCGAGTTCGGCGGCTTCGTAGCGGCTAATCGGGATGGTTTGCAGCCCAGCCAGGAAGACGATCAGGTTGAAGCCAAGTTGTTTCCAAATGCTCAGCAAGATTAGAACGGGCATGGCCCAGGTGGTGCTGCCGAGCCAGGGGATGGGGTTGAGGCCGATCGCGCTGAGTAAGCTGTTGACTGGCCCTTCGGTTTGAAACAACCACCGAAAACCCAGGCCAACGGCGACGAGTGAGGTAATAGAAGGAATAAAGTAGGCAGCCCGCAATAAGCCCCGTAAGGCGATGCTGCGGTTGAGTAAAACGGCGAGGCTTAGAGAAATAATCAGGCTGGGTAGAACGGTGGCTGTGGTGAAGTAGATGGTGTTGCCCAGAACTTGCCAAAAGTCGGGGTTGAGGAACAAACGCCAGTAGTTGCTCAGCCCCACCCAGTGAGTGCCGCTCCGGGTGAAACTGCCCTGGGTAAAGCTGAGGTAAACCAGGTACAAAATTGGGCCGACGACGAAAATGCTGAGCAGGCTGAGGGCGGGTGCTAAAAAGATGCCTGCGGCGATCGCAGTCTGATTGCCTGAGTGCTGTGGGGTAACGAGAGGACGGCGATCGAAAGACCAAGGGGGCATGGCGGAACTAAGGGTTGATGAACAGAAGGGAGGGAAGTTCTACTGTAAAATTCGGGAACAATCTTTGCGTGAGCCATTGCTAGAATTGTTGACTCGCGATCGCGCCCACGTCCCTCACAGCATTTTTTCACACGGTTGTTTCTGAGTTGATGACTTCTTCTTTTACGGTGCCAGCTTCTAGCCCTGATTCTACGCTGAGCTTGGTTTCACCTACCTTGCCGACTGATATTTTGTCTGCCGATTCTGATGTGCCTCCTTTAAAGTTGGGGGTGATGGCGTCTGGGTCGGGCAGTAATTTTGAGGCGATCGCGGCGTTAATCGCGACTGGAAAGCTCAAGGCTCAAATTCAAGTCGTGATCTGTAACAATCCGGGGGCTACGGTGTTTGCGCGGGCTGAGCGCTGGGGCATTCCTACGGTCTTGCTCGATCACCGCACGGCTGCTTCTCGTGAAGATCTCGATCGCCAAATTGTCGAGACGCTGCAATCTTACGGGGTGGAATGGGTGATCATGGCGGGTTGGATGCGCCGAGTCACTCAGGTGTTGATTGACGCTTTCCCAGATCAAATGTTGAATATTCACCCCAGTTTGTTGCCGAGTTTCCCTGGCATTCGAGCGGTGGAGCAGGCGCTTCAGGCTAAGGTGAAAATCTCTGGCTGCACGGTGCATTTTGTCCGTTTGGTTGTGGATAGTGGTCCGATCTTGATTCAAGCAGCGGTACCTGTGTTGGCGGAAGATACGGCTGAGACGTTGCAAGCTCGCATTCAAGTACAGGAGCATCGCATTTTCCCACAAGCGATCGCCCTGGCTGCGGCCCAAAAGGCAGGTGTCTCCCCATCTCTATATTTGAGTGAATCATAACGGTCAAAAATTACTGAAGAGCTTGCTGGTTATAGCTCTCCACCTGTGCATTCTCCAATAGGGCAGAGTGCTGAAACCTGCTGATTGCCTAAATTTCAGCCTGATTCTCCACTGCATTTCCGACTTGGGAGAGATGCTGAATACCCTCTGAGTCGGAGATTCTGAGCTTGAGGGTTATTAGTTGTGCCGCATTATGGCGCTGTAGTTCACGCAGGCTCCGAATTTGCGTGAATTTAGGCATTAACGAGGGAAAATCATGTTTGAGAATATAGGAATTGCACAGGGACTATTCCACGGGCAATTCTGGATTGCACAAGTACCGGTTGTTCAACCTGTGACAACTCCAGAAGCAGCTTCACTGGTCTTTTCGGGTCCTAAATTTTTTGTGGCGTTAATTGCAGGGCTAGTTCTAGCTTTTGCCATCCAATTAGTTTTAACAAATCTGTCTGTTGCTGCCGGGATTTCTTATCTCGGTCATCAATCTGATGATTCTAACTCTCACCACGATAGAGAGTCGGGTAGCTTTGGTGGCACGATTCGCAAAATCGGTTTTGCGGTGGGTTTGTGGACGCTGGTCACAGTTACGATCGCTTTGTTTATTGCTTGTCTTTTGGCGGTAAAGCTGAGCCTGATTGAAAGCGCTAGTTT
>CBIHQL010000678.1:0-2568 GCA_966211855.1 uncultured bacterium | reverse complement strand
CATTCCGATCATTATGGTTACAGCTCTGACAGCCAAGGATGATTTAGCTCAATGTTTGGCAGCCGGAGCAGACGATTTTGTCAGTAAACCGATCAACGGGATAGAATTTCGCGCTCGTGTACGTTCCATGTTACGGATCAGGCAGCAGCATCAACGGTTGCAGAATATGTTGCAGTTGAGAACAGATCTATCTGATATGGTGGTTCACGATTTACGCAATCCTTTGACTACCATTGTATTAGCGACAGAAATCTTGCGCTTGCCCAATTTAGTCCCTGAGAATCGGCAGAAAAAACTGGATCAAATTGCAAAATCGAGTCAACAACTCCAATCTTTGATTGATAGCTTGTTGCTACTCGCCAAAATGGAAGCTAATCGCATGGTTCTTCAGCGAGTAGACGTCGATCTCCACACTCTTTGTGCTGCCGCAGTTGCAGATATGGAGGCGATCGCAGCGCAGAAAGGAGTAGAACTCATCGTCGATCTACCAGCACCCGGAGGAAGCGTCAGTGTAGACCCAGCCACATTCCGGCGAATTTTAGACAACTTACTCACGAATGCCATCAAGTTTTCGCCTTCCAAGAGCCAGGTCGTTCTCAAAGCAAGTTACGGGGAAGGGGGACAAGCTACCATTCAAATTGCTGACTCCGGGCCGGGGGTCACAGAAGAGATGAAGCAGAAAGTCTTTGAGAAATTCGAGACTGGAACGTTCATCAAAGATGCCCCTCAGGTCGGTTTAGGGTTAGCATTTTGTAAGATGGCGGTTCAAGCTCATGGGGGCAAAATTCGAGTCGAGCAAAATCATCCCCAAGGAGCTATTTTCACGGTTGATCTCTAAGGTCTACTGCAATCGATATGGTAGAGGACAGCATTAATCATCCCCTGATTTTACTCGTTGATGACTATGATACGAATGTTGACGCTGTGAGTGATTATTTAACTTACCAAGGCTATCGCGTTATCGTTGCTAAAAATGGAGTCGAGGCGATCGCTACAGTAAAAGCTGAACAGCCCGATCTGATTTTGATGGATATTCAGATGCCTGATATGGATGGGCTAGAAGCGACTCGTCAAATTCGTGCCTATCCTGGAGGCGAGCAAATTCCGATTATTGCCCTCACCGCCTTAGCTATGCCAGGTGATGAGAGCAGATGTATCGGGGCAGGTGCCAATGCTTATTTGAGTAAGCCTATCAGCCTCAAAGAGCTATCCAAGGTCGTCGCCCAACTGATCAACGACTTTCAAGGTTGAGCACAGCGTCCCATTGACTCACAAGCTAAGCGTTGCCGCCGTTCAGCCGCGATCGCAGCCAAGGGAGGTCGTCCGGTCATAGCTAGACGGCGATCGGCCCAAAATTCATAGAGCCAATCTACAAGAGAACCCACTATCGGCAACTTGGTTGCCGCATAAACCCAGCCGATGCCTAATACCTCATAAACTTGACGAAACACCTCAACATTTTTAATGACTGTGCCATCAGGCAAGACAGCATGAATGCGACCCATCGCCGTCTCAAAATCAACGCCCCCATTCTCTTCTGGGTTGTAATAAGGATCAGCAATATCTACAAAAGCTACCAAACCCCTGCCTGCGTCTCGCTTTTGCAAGAAATTGACTTCTCTAACACATAAAGGGCATTCTCCGTCATACAGCAGCTTAATTTGCCAAGATATGGGTGTAGCCGGAGCAGAGGATGCATTCAAATTTGAGGTTTGGGATACGGACATGAGTATGTTTTCAGCGCTGATAAGCTAGCAAATTGCAAAAGATATCTCTATTGTAGAAAATAAATTATTTTTAAGCATGGCAAAACTCTGTAATCAAGTAAATAGTTGACTACAGAGTGGTATCAAGGACAATTTGATGGTGAAGATTATCAGGTTTATTTTAAGAGGCGAGTGACTCTAACATCACACTCTACCCATTGTGGATGGGTATTTCTAGCCTGAGTAAAAGCGGCACCAGAAGCTTGCTGTTGTGATTCAGCATCAATTTCGTAGCGTGCTGTCTCGTTATGGTAGAGAGGGTTTGCTTCTAAAGATTCTCGAATATCAACAAAAACTTCGTAAGTGTGAATCATCGGAGGAACTCCTTCCCATGTAACGAAGGTGAGAACTTACGAATCAGTATAGAGATCGGGTCAAAAGGAAATTGGCTAATCGTACAATTCTTCAACTGTTGTTATCTAAGTTAGAAATCTGTTGCATCAATCATTATGTTCTAGTTTTTGAACTCAAACCGCGATCGCTATTCAGTCAGAATCTTTTCGGTACCAAAGTGAAGTAGGGCTTGGCGATAAGCCTCTGGCAAGCCGATATCAAAACTACGACCCTTGACCCAATACCCCCACATTCCTAGCTCTTGTTGTAATTGCTCTAAAGCAGTCGTAAGTTGAAATTCATCGCGATCGCGGCGGTTTTCTCTAATCTCTGTTTCGAGGTACTCAAAGATCTGGGGAGGCAACACATAGAGCCCAAACATAGCTAGCAGTTGATCGTCAGGAAGATTTGCAACACGCAAATGTTGGCTAGCATACTCAACCGTTGGTTTCTCATACAAGCCAGTAAC
>CBIHQL010000677.1:0-2572 GCA_966211855.1 uncultured bacterium | reverse complement strand
CGTGAAGGGTTGGGCAGCACCATCCAAAGGGTCAGGTAGCGACATGAAACGATTTTTTGGTAAATACCGCGGCAAAGTGACTGCTAATCAAGATCCTCTGCATCTAGGGCGGGTTCAAATCATAGTTCCTTCCATTTTTGGGTTAGGGCGACAGAGTTGGGCGCTCCCTTGCACTCCCTATGCGGGCAAAGATGTAGGGCTGTTTTTAGTGCCGCCGATAGGTGCCAATATCTGGGTGGAATTTGAAGGAGGAGAGCCTGATTATCCGATCTGGAGTGGATGCTTTTGGGGAGAAGATGAACTCCCGCAAAATGCTTGTGTCGACGAGCCTGCCAAAGTTCAGGTATTTCGGACGCCGGGTATTACTTTGACTCTTAGCAATGTAGATAACAATAAAGGGATCACGTTGGAAGTCACAGATCCTGTGGTTAGCCAACCGTTAAAAATGATATTTAATGCTAACGGTATCGAGCTCAATAACAATAACCGTACCACTGCCAAATTAATGGCTGAAACGATTGAGCTTAAGAATGGAGAATCCTCCACCGTCACCATTGCAGGAGATAGGATTCAGCTCAAAGAGAGCGCTATTGAAGTCAATCTCACGCCTAACAGCATTGATCTCAATTGCAATCCCGCTCAGGTTCAGCTTTCAAATTCTTCGGGAATTGCGATCGCCAATGCTCCTGCCAGAATGACCCTCGCATCCTCTGGGGTGGAGTTGAGTGCTACTTCTACTAACGTTAAAGTTGCTCCTGCCAATGTAGAACTATCTAACGGAGCCGCTTCGATCAGACTTTCTCCGGTGAGCGTGAATGTCAACAATGGAGCGTTGGAGGTCATCTAGATATGCCGGGATTTTTGCTAAATGCTAGTTCGACCGTCATCTGTGCTCATGGTGGACAAGCTCGCCCCACAGTTCCTAATCCAAGAGTCAGAGTGATGGGAATGCCCGTGACAACACAAGGGCCTCCCTATGCGATCGCAGGATGTGCGAACCCGCCACCACCCATCAATGCTGGGCCTTGCCTGTTTGGCAACTGGATTTTAGCATCTCTGCGGGTCAAGGTGATGGGGATGCCTGTGCTGCTACAAGACAGTCAAGCAATCTGTGTGCCCACTGGAACTCCCTTAACTGTCATTCTCGCGAATAGTCGTGTGAAGGGGATGTAAGAGATGCAGATCAACTATCCTTTTTTCATTGATGGTCGAGGTCGGGTTGCAGAGATAGGGCCGGATCCCCATATTCGCCAACTCATTGAACAGGTACTCTTTACACGGATTGGTGAACGGGTAAACCGCCCCGACTTTGGTAGTGGGTTGCAGCAGTTAATTTTTGACCCTAACAGTATTGAAATTGCTGCCGCTACCCAATTACTCGTGCAAGGAGCCTTAGAACAGTGGCTCGGCGATCTGATTCAAGTCGAAGCGGTGGAAGTGGAGAGCCTTGACGCACGTTTGGAAGTCACGGTGCAGTATATCGTCCGCCAAAATCAAGAACGACAAATTGCCGCCTTTGTTCGAGATGTGTAGAGTCTGTGAGGTCTAGATGAGTACCCAGTACCGTTGCAAAAATGAGCGCCGCCGCACCGCAGTTCGAGAGCGGTCTAGAGTCAACGGCATCGACTATCTAGAAGTAGCGGCTGACCCCAAAACTTTGCTGGTGTACTTTGTTCACCCACTGGTCAACTCTGGCTCGACCCAACGGGTACCTCCTGATCTACCACCTTTGAGCGCTGATAACATTTTGATTACGGGTGGGGTGCGGCTGCAAGGAGTGGCGGTTGAGTCGATCAGTGCTTTTGCCAATGTTTTGATGGTGAGAGTGGCTGTGGTGGGTGATTTTTCACCTTACACACTACGTCTTGTGCAGTCTCCTTCCAACCCAATGCCACCCTCTGGGTTTGATCCCCAACTTGCAGATGTCACGTTTTCGTTTTGGGCAGAAGGGATTAGCGAATTTGACTGCGACCCGCCTCAACCTACCCCAACCGATTTATCTGCGGCTCCAGTCATTGATTACTTGGCGAAAGACTACGCTAGCTTTCGTCGTCTGATGCTCGATCGCTTGGCGATTACAGCTCCTCAATGGCGCGAACGTAACCCTTCTGACTTGGGGGTGATGCTAGTGGAGCTGATGGCATTTGCCGCTGACCACTTGAGCTATTACCAAGATGCGATCGCGACTGAAGCCTATTTGGGCACTGCCCGCCGCCGGATCTCAGTGCGTCGTCATGCCCGCTTGTTAGACTACTTTATGCATGATGGGTGCAATTCCCGTGCTTGGGTTGTTGTGCGCTTAAAAGAGAGCTTGAGTGATGCCCAGCAACATAGCATTGACGGTCTAACTCTCTTAGGGGCCGATCTCAACTCGCAGCGGCCTGGTGTGCAACTTTTGAGCCGCACCATCTTAGATCCAGGCATGATCTCAGATGAACAATTTTTTCAAGCGCTCAACGCGGGGGCACAGATCTTTGAAACTCTGGCAGATCTGTCGCTTTACATTGCTCTCGATACGCTCTACTTCTATACCTGGGATGACGAACAGTGTTTTCTGCCTCAAGGTGCGACC
>CBIHQL010000676.1:0-2578 GCA_966211855.1 uncultured bacterium | reverse complement strand
GGGACGGATGGGTGTGCTGTTTTATGAAAAGCACCCAACCTGGGATGTGCGCTTGATGATCCAAATGACCTGGCTGCATCGAATTTTGTGGGGGCTGCTCTCTCTCGGGGGCCGTCTCAACGAGCGCACCTTGGCACCGCTATTGCAGTGGTTAATTGATCGCGGCAAACCGCAACTAGCACTGGAGATAGCGCGAGTCTTCCTCAACTGGTATAACGTTCAGGGAGTTTACGCAGCCTACGCCGAGATGCAACGAGGGACAAAATCAGCCTAAACCCTGTTACTTCACTTTAGGTTCACCTTTAAATCTTGGCAAAGTGGCCCTGCTTATGGTCTGATGGCGTTGCGAGTCCCATTGAAGTGAAGTTAAGTTGCAATTGCTTATGCGTCAGCCTACCCGACTGGTCATTCTTGCTGCGATCGCTGCATCTCTCACCGCTTGTGGCAGCCCCGATACCGCTAACCAGGTGATCGCTCCTGTAAGCCCTAGCCCTGTCACCGCAACTGCCAACATTAGCGTCAGTAGCTTAGGCGTTGAAAACATCAGCGACATCACGTTTATGCCCACGGTTCCTGGTCAGATTTCAGCCAATGGCTACTTTGATGTCGTCAACACTGAAACCGCATTACAACATGTTGTCCCTAAAACAGGAGAGCTACGTTTAGCAGGCTGGGCCGCCATTGGTAGCAAGCAAATCCCGGCTGAGCAAGTCATCATTACCCAAGGCGAACAAAACGAAGTGATTGCGATCGCCCCCGTCTCAGTCGCGAGACCCGACCTGGTTAAATTCTCTCCTAACTATAAAAATGCAGGTTGGGAGGCCACTGTAGAAGCCGCTAAATTGCCGAGTGATACGGTCGTGCTGAAAGCGTGGGCTTATGATGCCAGCGAAAAAATGGCTTTTCAACTCAATAACGAGCACACGCTGACCTTTACAGCAGCAGGGGCATCCTCAGGCACGGCAACCCCAACCCCTGAAACGACCCCTAGCCCTGAGGCGCAAACCAAAGAGTAACTTGTGTTACCCTAGGAGAGTTGTCTAAATCGCACATCCAGGCTTTCGGGTGTTTCTAAAGCACTTTCGCTTTGTAGAAATCCACCTGGGTGGAGGATTAACCCGAACAGGAGTTTGAATATTTATGCCAGTTGTCTCTCTAGCACAAATGATGGAGGCAGGGGTTCACTTTGGGCACCAAACCCGCCGTTGGAACCCCAAAATGTCTCCTTACATCTACACCGCACGTAACGGTGTGCATATCATCGACTTGGTGCAAACCGCCCAGTTGATGGATGATGCCTATAACTACATGCGGACTGCTGCTGAGCAAGGTAAGAAATTTTTGTTTGTCGGTACCAAGCGTCAAGCAGCTGGAATCGTTGCTCAAGAAGCTTCTCGGTGCGGCGCTTACTATGTCAACCAACGTTGGCTGGGTGGAATGCTCACTAACTGGGCAACCATCAAAACCCGTGTCGATCGCCTCAAAGATCTAGAGCGGCGCGAAGAGACGGGTGCGCTTGACTTGCTGCCCAAGAAAGAAGCATCTGTGCTGCGTCGGGAACTGGAAAAACTCCAGAAGTATCTCGGTGGCATCAAGGCCATGCGCAAAGTGCCCGATGTCATCATCATTGTCGATCAACGTCGGGAATACAACGCAGTTCAAGAGTGCCAGAAGCTAGGGCTACCCATTGTTTCCCTATTGGATACCAACTGCGACCCCGACTTGGTAGACATTCCCATCCCTGCCAACGATGATGCAATCCGGTCGATTAAGCTAATTGTAGGCAAGCTTGCTGATGCGATCTATGAAGGTCGTCACGGTCAGCTCGAAGCCGAGGAAGACTACGAAGACTACGAAGGTGCAGAAGACGAATTCGACTACGAAGACAACGACACTTCGTTCTTGCCCGAAGACGAAGAAGAGGAAGAGTAGTCGTTGACACTCAGTTGATTGAGTGGCTCTCACCACAGTGAGGTAGGAGGTGGGCGGTTACCTAGCATAGGGTTTCCTGCTTACCACCTCCTTAAATGCATCCTTTGAGGTTTCGCGTTTCAGATCTCAAATCCAGTTGAAGTAGGAATCAAGGCAAATGGCGGATATCTCTGCACAAAGCGTCAAAGAGCTGCGCGAAAAAACTGGCGCAGGCATGATGGACTGTAAAAAAGCGCTCACCGAAAACGGTGGGGACATTAACAAAGCAACAGAATGGCTGCGGCAAAAAGGTCTTGCATCCGCAGGCAAAAAAGAAGGGCGTGTCGCAGCAGAGGGCATGATCGGTCAATACATTCACACGGGTGGTCGTGTGGGTGTGCTCGTAGAAGTCAACTGCGAAACTGACTTCGTAGCTCGCGGTGAAACCTTCCAAACCTTAGTTCGCAACGTGGCGATGCAGATTGCAGCTTGCCCTAACGTTGAGTATGTCAAGGTTAGCGATATCCCCACCGAAATTGCTGAGAAAGAAAAAGCAATCGAAATGGGCCGTGATGACCTTGCAGGTAAGCCCGACAACATCAAAGAAAAGATCGTTCAAGGCCGGATTGACAAGCGCCTCAAAGAAATGACTTTGATGGACCAACCC
>CBIHQL010000675.1:0-2586 GCA_966211855.1 uncultured bacterium | reverse complement strand
TGCCGCAGTGGGTAGCCCTGTAGAGCAGGGATATAACGTGATCATTGCGATCGGGGAGCCAGACTTAGTTCCTGTCTACACCTCAGAAGATCGCCAGAAAGCCTACAGCCGTCGGATTCAGTGGATGCGCTGGTTAGAAAGAATTACCAATTATCCTGACCCTGCTGCCAGAGTTGAAAAACTGCTGTCGGGGTTTGAAGCTTTTTTCAGCCGTCAAGCCGTGATGGAAATACCCGATGAGGCATTAGCTTTGCTGGTTGGGGTTTTACCACAGACTATTCGTACCGTTCGATCGCAGCATTATGGCGTTGCTTCGAGTAAAGGAAAGCCGCGTTGTGCTAGATGGACAAGCTTTTCAGAACCCGCGATCGCCACTCAGCCAACGAGCGACTCTACCGAGGTGGTAACCGGAAATTTTCGGCCTGCTAGTCCGACAAGCCCTTGCTTGAGTATTTACAACTTCAGTAGGGCTAGTGTGCCTTTAGTATGCTCAGCTTAATTTTGTTTGACCAGACCGTCCGGTAGGATTAAAAGCAAGGTTTGCGATCGTTTTTTAGCATCAACCTGTGTCTCTGAATTAGCTCCAACTTTGTCATGACCTCTCTTCGATATCCTCAGCGTCAGCAGCAACTGCAAAGTTTGTTGCAGAAATTAGCCCTACCAGAGACAGCTCCTGTGCAGTGGTCGCTTTTAGACTTAGCCCTCACCCATCCCACAGCTTCGGCGGAGGCTAACTATGAGCAACTGGAGTTTGTGGGTGATGCGGTTGTGCGTTTAGCAGCCTCAGAACTGTTATTTGAGCAGTATCCTGATTCGCCAGTGGGTGAGTTTGCAGCAATTCGTTCCATTTTGGTCAGCGATCGCAGTTTGGCGGCGATCGCTGAGAGCTATGGGTTAGAGCGTTACCTCCTGGCTGCGGGCAGTGCTTTGGGAGATAAAGCAGGGCAAGAGTCGCGGTTGGCAGAAGCTCTAGAAGCTGTGGTGGCTGCCCTCTATTTGAGTACGCATACCTTAGAATTAGTTCGCCCTTGGCTCGATCCTCATTTCCAGCGGCTCACCGTTGAAATTCGCACTGATCCGGCTCGCCAAAACTATAAAGCCGCGTTGCAAGAATGGACTCAAGCCCATTACAAATGTCTGCCCGAATACCGTACCCAGGAACTTCGGCAGACCCACGGCGATCCGCATCGATTTCAAGCGGAAGTTTGGTTGCAAGGTAAACAATTGGGTCAGGGAACAGGACGCTCAATTAAAGCTGCCGAACAAGCTGCGGCTCAAGTTGCGTTTTTGCACCTCCAGCAGCCGACTTAAAGGAATGATGTCATGAGCCAAATTGGGATTGCAGTTTTAGGGGCCGGACGTTGGGGCACTCACTTGGTACGAAATTTTTTAGAGCATCCCCAGGCTCGACTAGTAGCAGTGATCGACCCCAACCGCGATCGCCTGATGGCTCTCAAGCAACAGTTAAATTTCGGCGACGATGTTGGTTTGCTAGCTGAGCTCTCAGAGGTTCCCAACCCACCAGAAGTCTCTGCGGTCGCGATCGCCACACCTGCTACCACCCACTATGCACTGATCACCACAGCCCTGAAGCGAGGCTATCACGTCTTAGCTGAGAAACCGCTGACGCTTGACCTCAATGAATCCCTTGCTCTCTGCCAACTTGCGGAACAGCAGCAGCGGCAATTAGTGATTGACCATACTTATTTATTTCATCCAGCGGTGCAGCGAGGGCAGGCATTGGTCAGCTCAGAAACCTTGGGGCAATTGCGCTATGGGTATGCTAGTCGTACACACCTAGGGCCAGTGCGCTCCGATGTCGATGCCCTTTGGGATTTAGCAATTCACGATATTGCTATTTTCAACACCTGGCTACAAGCGACCCCCATGCAAGTGCAGGCTCAAGGACAAGTGTGGTTGCAAACAGACACATCTAATGCCAATTATTTTCCCCGTGGTTTGTCAGATGTGGTTTGGGTGACGTTGACCTATCCCCAAGGTATCGAGGTAAGAGTGCATTTGTGTTGGCTCAACCCAGACAAGCAGCGACGATTGGCTCTGGTTGGTAGTCAAGGAACATTGATTTTTGATGAATTAGCGGCTAGCCCTCTGACCTTGCAGCGAGGTCAACTGCAAGCGGTGCCCAGTGAACTGGATGGTCAACCAACACTTTATCTCCCGACCCAACAAGCCACTGAGGCGATCGCCTTAGAGCCAGCAGAACCGTTGCGTCAGGTTTGTGACCATTTCTTGAATTGTGTGCAGCAGCAAACCCCATCAATGGTGTCTTCGGGGTGGGTTGGCGCCGAACTGGTGCAGATTTTGAATGGGCTCACGACTTCGCTCAATCAAGGGGGACAACCCGTGGCAATTGCCAGCGATCGCCTCGGTCAATCACGATAGCCACTCGAAGAAGCGACTTCCTTACTCGAACCGCCGTTATTCACTTCGTGGCGGCTTTGCGAAGGTGATAGTTGCGATGCGTCAATCACAGGCAAGGCAATTTCGACGACGGTGCCTTGATTAGGCCCAGCACTATCTAAAGTGATGCTGCCCCCCATCAGTTCAATAAAATTGCGAGAGATG
>CBIHQL010000674.1:0-2599 GCA_966211855.1 uncultured bacterium | reverse complement strand
CAAAAGAATTTCTTGGTCAGCCAACCCATACCCTAAAGCGGCTGCTGTTGGCTCATCAAGCATTCGCACTTGTTCGATCTCTAGCGATTGGCAAAGACGACCGAGCCAATGTCGATACACCTCAAAACTATCGACCGGAACTGTAAAAACTAAAGATTCTTTAACTTCGGGATAGCTGACTTTCAGGCTTTCAATGATTTGGCTCAAAAACCAAGTGCCTGCTTGTTCAAAGGTGACGAGTTTGCCATCTAGGTCGGGCGTAAAACCGAGGATATCGGCTCCAATTCCCCGTTTAAAGTTGCGAAAAAAGCGGGGGTCAGTGCTTAAATCGAGGCCGCGATCACGTACGGCTTGACCCAAGATCAGTTCTGGTTGAGCTGCATTTTCGACATAAAGCAAGCTGGGAATCAAAGGCGGATTTTGCCCTAATCGCATTGATAGACCGGGTAGTGCCAAGGTTTCTGGCTGTTGGGTAGCCCGATTCCAACGAGCGATGACGGTGTTGCTAGTCCCAAAGTCAATTGCAATATCCATGCAGCCAAAAATTTCCGGTGAACGGAAATCTAAACATCATTAAGAGTCAAACCGACGCAAATTTTAGCGTAATTTCGCGATCGCTGAACTCATTAGTTGGGGAGGCATTTTTTTGTAACAAAAGTAACTGTTTTTGAATGTATATCCCTGGACTTATGGCAAGTACAAAAAATAATTCTTAACATGAAGTTAATGGCATTGCTGAGCGTGTTTTACGTCACTCCAATGCCCACGCCTCTGCCGCTTATGTTCACCTAGTTGCTCCCAGGTAGCCTGCACCATGTACAACGAAAGATCGTCTGACTCGGCTGATTTTTTGGGTGTCTTGAAAAACGGGATTTGGTTGTTTGGAATTTCGTCCTGGCTGTTTGGCATTAGCGATCGCAGCATTGCCTCGTTTGCAGATGGTCACTTGTCTGCGATCGAGTTGATGCAGTTATTTACAGCCAGTTTCTTCTTCATCGGCTGGGTGTTCCTCAAGCCCGCCTCGCTCAAGTTATTACCCTGGAGCAGCAATAATTGATCAGTCGAGGTATGTCTTGCCAGGTCTAATAACTGTGAAGATCACTGCCGAGTTTCTGATTGATTTTCTGATCAATATTGACCTCTCCCCCAGCCCCTCTCCTTCCAGGAGAGGGGTGTCGAAGTTGGGATGAGCTTGAACTTCTAGTGAGTGGCTGATAGTTGCTCACGTAGCTTTTCGGGGTTGGCTAAGAGGTCAGCTTGAGCGATCGCTTGTTGCTCTCCAGAGGTTAGCCATTTAACCTGAACGGTTTGAGTTTCGGCTTCGGTGTCGCCCAAAATCAAACAAGCAGCAGCTCCACTGCGATCGGCACGTTTGAGTTGCTTACCAAAGGCACTGCCGCTCAAGTCCAACTCCACTGCAAAGCCTGCTTGCCGCAATTTTTGAGCCAACACAAGAGCTTGGGCTTCGGGGTGTTCGCCACGAGAGACTACATAGAAGTCAGTGCGATTTTGCGCGGCAGAGGTCAATTGTTGCAGCAGCAGCACTAACCGCTCTAGACCGATCGCCCAACCGACAGCAGGTGTATCTGGCCCACCCAATTGTGCAACTAAGCCATCGTAGCGACCCCCACCACAAACGGTTGCTTGGGCACCTAAATGAGCTGACTGAATTTCAAAAGCGGTGTGTGTGTAGTAGTCTAGCCCTCTGACCAAACACGGATTAATTTTGTATGCGATCCCCAAGTCGGTTAAGGATTGCTGTACTTTGTCAAAATGCTGTTTAGAACTAGCGCTTAAATAGTCGAGAATACTAGGCGCATTCTGGGCGATCGCCTGAGTCCTGCCATCCTTGCTGTCGAGAATTCGTAATGGGTTGCGGCTGAGACGATCTTGAGAATCTAGATCTAATTCGTCTTTGTAAGGTGTGAAGTAAGCAATTAGGGCTTCGCGGTATTGATGGCGGTCTTCTTGGTTACCGACTGAGTTGAGTTGCAGTTGCAGATCAACAACTCCCAAACTTTTTAGCAAATCTGAAGCGATCGCGATCACTTCAGCGTCGGCACGAGGGTCAGCGCTGCCCAAGACTTCAACCCCAATTTGATGGAACTGGCGTTGTCGGCCTGCCTGAGGACGCTCGTAGCGAAACATTGGCCCGGTATACCACAGGCGTTGTACCCCACCTTGAGCATGGAGACTGTGCTCAATAAACGATCGCACGGCTCCGGCTGTTCCTTCAGGTCGCAGCGTAATCGATCGCTCGCCCCGGTCTTTGAAGGTGTACATTTCTTTGCCGACCACATCGGTCGCTTCGCCAATGCCACGCTCAAATAAGTCAGTTTGCTCAAAGATCGGCGTGCGAATTTCTTGGTAGGCCGCTCGACCCAAAACATCGCGGGCAGTCGCTTCAATTTGCT
Organism: uncultured bacterium; assembly: GCA_966211855.1. GTDB lineage: Bacteria > Cyanobacteriota > Cyanobacteriia > FACHB-46 > FACHB-46 > CBIHQL01. Next base: position 185 of record CBIHQL010000674.1, on the reverse strand, counting down.
GCCAATAGCGAATTTCACTCGGCAGAATATCCCGTGTTCCGCGTAAAGCCTGAATCGCGCCCATGCCCTTCTAAAATTCCAACTACAAAGCAAATTCACATTGTAGGGCTAGATTGTCTCAGGATGTTTCACTTCCCAGGCACCAAAGCGCTCGCTGTAGTAGGCCAGAATTTGATCAACCCGTT
>CBIHQL010000673.1:0-2600 GCA_966211855.1 uncultured bacterium | reverse complement strand
TCTTTAAGCGCTCAGTTGCCGCCCAAAACGTTAAGCCTACCCATGCTTCAGGCACCGGAATTTTATAAATTTGGTTGCCAATCTGGACAGTTAGCAACTCAGCCATCATCTCCGCAGAGCCTTTGTTGCGGGCAGACGTGGCGATTAGATGACTGGCAAGTTCATCAGCAACAATCACATCCTCAACCCCAGCCACACGTAACTGGACGTTATTTTTGCGATCGAGCAGTTGTGCGCAGGTATAGATGCTGGGTTGTAATTTCTCAATGGTTAACGCCGCCAGTACCGTCCGGGCATCTCGGTCTTGGTCGCTGCGAGGGTGAGTTGCATCAGCTAAAAGAATGGCACGAGACGCATGATAAATGCCGGCATTTTCTAGCACATCAATCGTCGTGTAGTCACCGACATAAAAATGGATCAGGGAGCGATCGCTTCGTTTGAGTTCTCGCTCTGGCGTCTCTGTAAATTCTGCTACGACAACAATCGGTCGGTGGCGCATTGCCGGATCTGCTTGCAGTTCTTCAATCAACAGGTGGGCGCTACGATTCCAGCCACAAATGACGATATGGTTCCGCAGTTCATCTAATTCCAAGTACTTCGCCTCCATCACACTTCTTAAGCGTTGCACCATCAGTGCTGAGATCACCCCAGTCAAAACAGCAAATGTCGTCAACCCGCCCATCATCACCAACAGCGTCACCAAGCGCCCCGCATTCGTCTTGGGTTCGCCACCAATCGGTTCGCCTGAGACTAAGGTAAAGAAGCTCCACCATAGGGCATCGCCTAACGAATTAAATGCTGGATTCTGTCCACCTTCTAATAGGTAGATTGCCAACGCCCCCACCAAGACAATCAGACCGACAATGCTGAGTATGCCAAGTTGCGTTCCCCAGCTAACGGCGAAGGTTGAGGAGAAACGATGGAGATTCCGATTCAAGAGAATCCCAACGCGCAACAACCGCAGCAATCGGAGCAAACGCAGAATCTTCAGTGCCGAGGGAAAGGGAAGCACTGCAATTAAATCGAGCCAGTAATTACGAAAGAACCGTTGCTTGTTGCGAGCAATGCTGTAGCGAATTGCTAGTTCTACGACAAACACTAGCGTTAGACCTGCTTGTAAAACCTGAATCAGACGATAGTTGGGAGCACTCGTCTCTAGTACGATTTCAGCAATGACCAAAATCACAGAAACCAAAATCAGCAATGCCAAGACAACTTCTGTCTGCGGAGCATGGATAAAGCGATCGAGTCGAGATTTCAAGCTCCGTTGTGGCATGAAGGCATTGGTTGGTGAGCGTTGTTCTTAGTGATCTTAAGCTAGTTGCTGTTCTGGTTAAACCCAGCCTGCTCTAGTGGTGGCGATCGCTCTTTCATTACCTCACCATGACCCTAGCGATCGCCCTGATTATTGTTCAATCAAGCGATCAAGTCGAGATTTTAAGCTTCGCTGCAGGATGACGGCAATGACTGGATGATGGTTGTTAGCGATCTCAAGACAGCTTTGGTTAAACTCAGCCTGCTCTAGGTGCCGCGATCGCACGAAATCACCTACTTTTAGGAAAGAGAGCGTCAAATTTCCACAACAAATAGCCAGTCCACCCTTTAGAGTAGCTCCACCAACCACTCAACACAAAAATGTACTCTCTGGGTAGGCTACCTAAAGGAGCTTGGAGACTGTAATCGAAGGAGTCCCACGGGCATAACCAGGTATTATTGACCCGCCAGCGAACATATTGACCAAACTTATTCTCGCTTAGAGTTTGGGTAGATATATCTGGAGAAGAAATACAACCGAGCTCCTCCCAGACTCGCTTTTGAATACTCAGGCCGAAGCGACCATTACTATATTGAGCCCAAAGCTGATCGATAGCAGCAAGAAATTGCACAGGTATACCCTTAACATCTTCCGGACGCAGCCAACCTTCTTCTGCTCTGTCTACTAATTCCAGTAAAAGTCTTTTGGTTTCCAGGTCAGCCTCTTTCAATTTACCTAATTCAAGGAACTCCCTTAATTTCTGAAAATTTGCAGGAATTTCAATAGGCTTTTCCTGTTAAACCTCTACTTTTTGTTTCTGTTGATCTTCCGCCTGATGTTCTACTTTAGTCTTGACCCTTTCATGCGAAACTTGGGGCTGAGCAGATTTAAGAAATTCGTAGGCAGCATTAATTTGCTTTAGCTTTTCTTCCGCTTTTTTACGTAATCTGGGATTGTCGCTGAAGCGATCGGGGTGCCAAACCACAGCTAAATCTCTATAAGCTTGTTTGATTTCAGATTGAGATGCACCTGGCTCAATTTCAAGAATCTGATAATATACAACGCTTTGGTTCATAAGTAATTCTCTTAGATTATGAATTTTTAACGAGGTACATCTCAACTTGAAGAATAGCTTGATCGATCGCATTAATAATCATATCAACTGCATTTTTCTGTTGCTCCAGCGGAGCAAGCTGTTGAGCTACAGCACGACGATCGGCATCACGATTAATTGTTTGTACTGTGCGCACGATACGACCAAGGTTGCCGCCACCTATAAACTTGGAACCTCTCTGACGAACAGCGTCTGTATACTCTGCACGAATTTGTTTCTGTTTCTGAGAAA
>CBIHQL010000672.1:0-2606 GCA_966211855.1 uncultured bacterium | reverse complement strand
CTTGCAAAGCTGCCACAATGTCGGGGTTGTCGAGGGTATGGTGAGCATAGAGGTTGTGAGACTTTGCCCCTCTAGCATGAACCCCAGCTCCTTTGAGTTGTTTGATGATGAAGACAGTGAGCTTGCCATTCAGTGCTGACTGAGCGGCTTTATCGACTCCAGCTAATACAGCACCTGTAAACGCTAATCGTTGTTCAAAGGAGAAGGCAGTGCTATCAACGTAGTCTCCCGGTTGATTCTGATCATCAAATTCTTTCGCATCGATCAAAATCACCTCATCAAAGCCATTGCCGCGCCAATAGTTGATCATTTCGGCATTGGATTTGAGCGAAACCATACTGTGATGCTCTTGGCTGAAGCCGTTCCAAACCAAGACGGGTAAGAAGTTGGTCACTTCTGGATAAGCCGTATGGAAGTGCGCCATCGAACTCATCACATAAGGCTCACCCAAGCCGCCATCTCCCACGGTATAAGGAAATAGCGTGTCGCGGTGTAGGAGAGCAGCCGCCATTGCGAAGTGTTGTCCCTGACCTAAAGGCCCAGCCGGAGCCAAAATGCCGGGAATGTAACCAGAGAGGTGCCCTAGTAGCCCGTGTTTTTCGCGGAAGCGATCGCGCAGATTTTGCACCGTCTTGATGCCCATATCTTCTAACGAGCGATCGAGGAACATCGCACTGTAGAAGCCAGGTGCATGGTGCCCTACTTCGGTAATCACATTTTTGTGACCCAACATTACCAACGCTGCATAGGCTTCGGCTTGGCTGGCAAACCCACCGGGGTGACCAGAAGCTTTACTCGCCGTCATTTGCAAAATCAAGTAGCGTAGCGCATCAGCAGCCAGCATGGTTTGGTAAATTGCCGCCGGGTCTGTGGAGCTTGCGATCGCCTTTTGCCCCTCTGCGATCGCCGGAGCTTGGCCGTAGGTCTCAAACCCAGGCACCGTATCACCAAAATACTGGATTCCCTCACAAAACGAAGGGGCGGTTGACATGGGATTGGGGGTGACTGCTGTCATGCTGAAATACCTGCTACCAACTGCAAATACAAAAGGGTCGGATGGACACCTTATTCTTAGTAAACAGCCCTTGCAGCCAAAAAAGAAGGGAAGCCCATCAGACTTCCCGCAGAAGTTCTATATCAATGCTCTAAGCCTGACTTATGATTCCCGTTGATTTAGCGGGGGGCCGCTTCGTTAATTTCGGCTTCTAACTTAGTTTTTGCCTGCTGAAATTCTTGCCCTAGGGCGCTCAGTTCCTCTTCATCCATGTAGTCCCGGATGATCTCAAACACTTCGCTTTCTTCTTCTTGAAGATGATGCATCACTGCTTCTTTAAGCTCAGCAATGCGATCGGGAAACTCCTCTGAGTCCGGGCTGAGCGCCTTCATTTCTTCTAACATTGCAGCGGCTTCTTCATGTTCTGCCTCTGCTTCTTCAATAATGTCGTCGGTGTCTTCAAACTCCCGCAATGCTGGATAAAATACCAATTCTTCGGCACGGGAGTGAAGATTCAACTCTTTGTAAATCTGAGTAAAAAAGCTATAAAATTGCTCAGGATTTTTGGCCTTTTCAATTTTTGAAAATAGGTTTTCAACCTCGCGGTGATCGGCAAGAATGAGTTCTAAAATGTCTTGACTTTTCTTCTTAGCCATTGCGGCACCTCTCACTGTAGTGATTTAGCAGTCAGGAGTTACTTAAATTGCCAAAAGTAAACCTCTCATCATGCAAAAAAAGTCCCACCACCTAGGTGGTGGGAGCTAAAGCTAATTGAGGTTGTCTATGTCAACTTGGCACGAGCAGATTGGCAAAACCTATTTCATCGAGCTAGCCATTTTGTCTTGCAGGCGGCTCTTAGCAGACTTAAACTGAGTAGCGAGTTGCTCAGATTGGTCACTGCTCAAGTTGTTGCGGATTGCAGCAAACATGGTGCTCTCTTCTTGCCGGATGTGATCGCCTGTGATTTCCAGCAACTGACGAATCTTATCCTTGAAGGCAGAGTCAGCAGGATTCATGGCCTTCAGTTCATTCAGCATTCGCTCTTGTTGAGCTTGTTCGCTGTACAGTTCTTGTGTGTCGCTTTCGCCGTAGAAAGGACGAACTGCGGGATAAACTACTTCCTCTTCAGCCTTTGCGTGAACAAGTAGATCTTTGTAGAGTTGACCAAAGTACTCTTGAATCTTTTGAGGATCGTTGCTGCCCAAAATTTCGGTAAATAAGGTGTTGGCCTTGTTGTGATCCAAGCGAATGACATCTTGGATATTCATGTCAGACTTGTCAGAAGTTTGGGTGATGACGCTACCTGCAACTCCAGAGAGTGCTGCAACTGCGTCCTGTACCCGTGCCCACAAGCCTTGATCAGCTTCTTGTCCGGTCAACTCGCGAACGCCCAGAACTTCTAACACACCCTTGAGTTGTTCTTGGTGAGCCCGGTTTTCAAAGTTGATGGTGTTCAGAGGCCCGATCGCCATTTCAACGTCAGCACCTACTTTTTGAGCTGCTTTGTGAACAATCAAACCACTCATCACTTGTTGGTGCTTCAACAACTCGTGCTGGAACACTTTTTCAAAGATGCTCAGCTCAGAGCCGCTCATTAGTTGATGAAGTTTGT
>CBIHQL010000671.1:0-2609 GCA_966211855.1 uncultured bacterium | reverse complement strand
ACCGTAAAAGCCGAATTCATTGAAAACACTACCTTCTACTTCTCCTGTCACCCCAATTCCATAATTGCCGTAGCCAACTTTGGTAAAGGTCTGACCCAGTTCATCATTGTTGCGGTAGATGTCGTATTGGGTGGCTGTAGTAGGGGCAGGAGTAAGGAGGGATAGAATTGCCAAATCGTTGCCTTCACCCAATCTCCCTGTCCAATCGGGTAGGATGAACATTTTAGTCTAAGGGTTAGGGGTGGCAGCTTCTAGGTGATTATCCGCAAATTGGTTTGCGGGAAAGCGCAATCTCGATGACGCTGAGAGAGATGCTAGGCAGAGATGAAAGTGTCAGTCTGGAAGCGAGTCGTTTGTCTGAGTTTGGTCAGAGGGTGGTAGCTGGAGAATAGTCTCAGCATTCGGAATTACCACAAATTGCACGGGCTGCTCAAAGGAGGCATTCTCGATACTAGTTTGTAGACTTTCTGCCTCAGCAAGCATGGTTAGGAGGCGATCGCCTGTCAGGGGCAATAGGGTTTCAGTCGCGATCGTCGATAACCATCTGCGTCTAGAACCACATCAGCGAATCCAACTTGTTCAGGGGGTAAGGCCGGGGGAGGTGCAACCGTATAGCCACTGCGGTCAGGCAAAGCGATTTCAGCACCAATCACATTGGTCTGTCTATCAAAGATAGAGGCTAAAGCGGCATGTCCTGGTTCTACAGGGATATCCCGTACGATATCTAAACCGATGACCGCAGGCTGATAGGTTTGCAACTGGTTAATTAACTGGGCAATGACACCATCAGGAATCGGATATGTTTTAGCGCGTTGGATATCAGCTTCCGTAATCCCGACAATTACAATCCGTTCATCGGTCGGTTCAGAGGGGCGCGATCGCAACAGTTGATCCAATGCCACCAATTCTAAAAACTGCAATCCACCTGTGAGCCGAGCCAAAATGACACCTGCAATCACAAGCAACCCTGGCAGCGCACTTCTTCGCCAGATTTTGCTCTCAGTTTTCAAGTTTTGCAAAAGTCGATGGCTCACTAGTCAATCAGTCCTACTTCGTGAGGATAAACTTTTAATGAGGGATAGCAACCTGACCAATGGTTCACTCCCAGCATAAAGGAAACCCATGAATCAGGAACTACGCTTCCTAGTGAATTTCTCTAGCAGGAATTGACAATGATCATTGCGGGAAAGTGCAATCTCGACTTCATGCTTTATGCTTTGCCTGTTTCTAGCCGCCTATAAATAACACGGTGGGAAATCATTGGAAAATGTTAATTCGAGTTCTCAAATATTGCACTTTCCGGCAAACATGATCTGTGGTTGCTTACCTATGCTTTCAAAGCGGCGTTGTCTACAGTAAGGAAAGTAAGCGAAACTCTATTTGCTAGCAAGGAACCTTCCATGCTTCAGCATTGCCGCTGCTCAGCGATCGCGCTCCTCGGTACGCGAACTACTTCTCTAGGCAACTATACCAAAGCGGTTGAGTATGGACAGCATAGTTTAGCGATCGCCCGAACATAGTTCTAAAACGTCCATTTCTCTGCTGAAACTTATAGCAGTCCTAATGCTTGAAAACTGCGACGCGTGACTTCTAATCGCTTGGTAGCATCTTGCGAATTCGATATCACAATATTTGTAGCAAAGAAATAGACGTTGTTTTTCTGTTCCAGATATCCCACAATCCAACCAATATTAGGAGTGACGCTGGTGATCCAACCTGTCTTGCCACGCAGGGTATAGTCTGGTGTTTTCTCAATCACCATGATGTCTTTGACTAGATCAATCGTGCGTTGCGAAAAGGGTAGATCGTTTCGCTCTAACCGCTGCAAAAACTCAATCTCTTGCTTTGGCGTAATCTGCAATGGGCCATCCAACCAAAAATGATCAATTCGATCCGGTGTACCAGTCTGCTGATTGCCGTAGCCCACTTGCTCGATAAACTTCTGCATGCGTTCATGCCCATTTTTACGAGCGAGGACTTGATAAAACCAGACTGTAGAATCTTTGAACGCTTGACGCAGGTTTGTATCTCGATTCCAGGCTGGGACTTCGCGAGTAATGCCATCCCAAGTTAACACTGAAACATCATCTCGAATGACTCCTGTTTCAAGGGAAATCAGCGCATTCAAGATTTTGAAGGTAGAAGCAGGAAAAAAGGCAGTGGTATTGCGAGATGGATTGTGTTCGTAGAAGCGTTGATTATTCTGATCATAAATGGCGATCGCACCGTCTATTCCCAGTTCCCGAAACACTTGTTCAAAGTTAGAAGTTTTTGCAATCGCCACAGGAGCAATCTGGGCAGATGCGGTTTGCAATCTTGGAGAATTGGAGAGAGCCGAACGTGCTGAAAGACTGATCAAACTACAAATCAACAGCAGTGCGATCGCCCCAATAATGAGTCGGAAGGGTTTAATGAACTTGGATAGATGCATTTTTCCCTCACAATGACTGAACTTGCAGGACTACACTCAAGATGGCAGAGATTCCAGAAAATAGTGAGCTTTCTAACGGATGAGTGGTGCTTTGTCTAGCACAATGGAGATGTCCTTATAGCTGTGACAGGTTATGAGAGAACAAAAGCCCTCTGTCAAATTACTGGATTATTGCCAG
>CBIHQL010000670.1:0-2616 GCA_966211855.1 uncultured bacterium | reverse complement strand
CACGGGATGGAGCCGAAGCCTTAGAGTATTTGTTGGGGTCAGAAAGTTTAGCCGATCAGAATGCCTCTCTACCCGCGCTCGTTTTACTAGACTTAAAGCTACCTAAAATTGATGGGTTAGAAGTTTTGCGGCGGCTCCGGCAAAGCGATCGCACCAGGTTTTTACCTGTGATTGTGCTGACCACCTCTCAAGAAGAGCAAGACTTGGTTAACAGTTATAGCTTGGGGTGTAATAGTTATATTCACAAGCCCGTAGACTTTAATCAATTTATCGAGGCCGTGCGACAGCTAGGAATCTATTGGCTACTACTCAACAAAGCACCATAGTTGCAGGAACAAGACATGGGTCAACTGCTGCGGATTCTGTTGGTGGAAGATTCGGAAGATGATGCTGAGTTAATTGTGCTGGAACTGGAACGGGGAGATTATCAACCCCTCTATGAACGCGTAGACACAACCGCTGCTCTCCAAGCTGCCCTCGATCGCCAAACGTGGGATGCGATTGTTTGTGACTACTCCATGCCTCAATTTAGTGCCCCCGAAGCGCTGGCTGTGCTGCAAGCCCGTAACCTCGACCTTCCCTTCATTATTGTGTCAGGTACGATTGGTGAAGACATTGCTGTGACCGCCATGAAAGCGGGTGCTCATGATTACTTGATCAAAGGCAACCTCACCCGCTTAGTACCTGCGATCGCTCGTGAACTGCGGGAAGCTCAAGATCGCCAAAGTCGCCGCCAAGCCGAGAAAGCGTTGCGAGAGAGCGAAGAGCGCTTTCGGTCTTTGATTGAAAACAGCCTCGACATTGTGGCAGTACTGGCTCTAGATGGCACGATGCAATATGGTAGCCCCTCGATCGAAGCAGTACTCGGCTACTCACCCAGTGAGCTCAGCCACCACAACCTGTTTGACTACATCCACCCCGATGACATTGCTAGAGTGCAGCAGGCCTTTCAGCAGGCGATCGCACAACCCGATCTGAGAGCTTGGGTCGAGTTTCGCTTTCAACATCGCGATGACACCTGGCGGATATTGGAAGCGAGCGGTAAGCATTTTAATGACCCTGAGGGGTTTGCACGGGTGATCGTCAATGCCCGCGACATCACCGAGCGCAAACAAGCCGAAGCCATGCGCCAAGCCCTACAGCAAGAAAAAGAACTCAGCGAACTCCGCGTCCGATTTTACTCCATGATGTCTCACGAGTTTCGTAGCCCCCTAACCGTCATTCAGATGACCACCCAATTGCTGCGAGACTATAGCGGAGCGCTACCTCAAGACCGTCGCCAAGAATTTTTTCAGCGAATTTTAGAAGCCACCAAGCGGATGGTGTATCTCTTAGAAGATGTGCTGGTGATTGGAAAAGCCGAAGCAGGCAAGTTTGAACCGAGACCCACAACCTTAGATCTAGAAGCCTTTTGTCAGGATCTCATCGAAGAAATTCAACTCACTGTTGGTTGCAATCACGATCTCAAACTTCATGTGCAAGGCGATCGCGCGGATGCTTGTTTAGATGCTGAGCTGCTACATCATGTGTTCACTAATCTTTTAACCAACGCGATCAAATATTCTGCTGCTGGCACGACCATTGATGTTGATCTGCATTACCAAGGTCGCCAAGCCATGATTCAAGTACGCGATCGCGGGATTGGCATTCCGGCTGAAGATCAACCGCAAATCTTTAGTTCTTTTCAACGAGCCAGCAATGTCGGTCAAGTTTCTGGTACTGGCTTGGGTCTGGCGATCGCCAAAAAATTTGTCGAGCTTCAAGGCGGCACAATTAGTTTTACAAGTACCGAAAACAGTGGCACCACCTTTACCGTTACTCTACCCTTAGATCCGGGGGCTTAGGACGGGCTGAGTTGCCGTTTGACTCACCAAATCAGCAATCAAGGTGACCAAATGAGCCGGGTCAATGGGTTTAGGGAGATGCGATTGAAACCCTGCGGAGAGAGCAGCTTGACGATCTTCTTCTCTCGCATAGGCCGTGATGGCGATCGCAGGCACTTGTCCCCCTTGCTCATCCTGAAGCGATCGGACTCGACGTAAAAACGTATAACCATCTTCACCCGGCATCCCGATATCACTAATCAGCAGGTTAAATGGCTTGGCAGAACTGGTTAGGGTCGAGAACCCCTCGATCGCAGAGGCCGCAGCAACCACCTCAGCCCCACAGGCTTGGAGAATAGAGTGCAACAAGATCCGAGCATCTAGATCGTCATCAATAATCAAAATTCGCAGACCATGCAACTGACTAGAGCAACCAAATAGATCCAGCGGTGCAGCGTCTAGGAGGGTAGGTTGGCCTTGTTTGGGGCTAGGTGCTGGGGTCAGCAGCGGTAAGTTGACAATGAACGTTGCTCCTTGGCCTTCGCCTTCACTATGCGCCTCAACACTCCCGCCGTGTAACTCAGCTAGATGATGCACAATGGCTAAACCCAAGCCTAAGCCGCCATGCATTCGGGTGATTGAGCTGTCTGCCTGTCGAAAGCGATCGAATACATGTGGCAAAAATTCTGGTTTAATACCTTGTCCCGTATCAGATACTCTAATTTGTGCCCAAGGGTTGCTGCTTGGGTCTTGACCATCGGCTTTCAATATCTCTTGATCTGTTGAACCCTGA
>CBIHQL010000669.1:0-2622 GCA_966211855.1 uncultured bacterium | reverse complement strand
GAGTTGTCACGAAGCGAGCAAGCTATGTCCCAAGATCTGGTTACCAATCAAACGGCTCCTGACGCACCTCAAGCTCAACCTGAGGCGTTGTCGAGTCAGCCTTGGTCAGCCGAAACCTATGCTGACAGTTTGATGGATGAACTGTTTGAGGATGTAGAACGCTTGGCAGATGGTGGCGCTGCTTTGCCCACCGAAGTGACCCAACCCGAACCTGTGGGCTTGCAATCATTGACCATTCCGCAAATGATTTTGGCCTCAGCACTGGCTCCTCGCCAAGGTTTGAGCACGCAACCCCGCAGTACGGCACTCGATACGGTTGCCGCTGAAACTGATTTAGTCCCTATCCAAGATCCTCCCAAGCGATCGCTATTTGACAAACTGCTGTTGGGAGTGGCTGGGGCTTCGGTGCTGTTGACTGCTCTGATTTGGCTGAGCGCTCAAAGCGGCATCCAACGCTTCTGGGGAGACAAAACGACGACCACGGTGGCAACCGCTCCAACACAACAAGACCCCCAAGCTGTAGCTGATGCTCAGTTCAGTCAATACATCCAAAAGTCGTTAGAGATGATTGACCAGTTAGGGCCGACAACTCCAAAAGGTGCGACGGCTCCAGCGACTACTCCCCAGGCACCAACCGCACTCCCGACAACTCCGGTCAATGGTAACTTAGCTCAGGCTCCTAGCCGCATTCCGACTGCTCTCGAACGCATTTATCGTCCTATTCCCAGAGACCCCCAACGGCTAATTCCTAGACCCGTGACTCCGGTGAATCCGATGCCTGTGGTGACGGTTCGACCTGCGCCTGTGCCTCGGGTGGCAGTGGCTCCGGCTCCTGTGCCTGCTGCACCCATAGCGCCTGTACCTGCTGCTCCAACTGTAGCTCCTGTCCCAGCGGCGGTGCATACCTTGCAAGGGATTATTGAGTGGGGCGATCGCTCGGCGGCTTTGTTTGATATCAACGGCTCCACCCAACGCGTCAATTTAGGCGAAAGCATTGGCACCAGTGGTTGGACGCTCGTCAAAGTCACCAATAGTGAGGCTTTAATCCGCCGGAATGGAGAGGTGAGATCAATTTATGTGGGTCAAAAATTTTAGATAGCCACTAGCCCTTAGCCAGCAGCCGATCGCCACCATAGGAGTTCTCGCCGTGGGTTTGTTTGAAGATTTCAGCCGCTTTTTAGAAACGCGCCTAGAGGAATTTTTGCGAAACAATCCTCACTTAGAATTGCAAGCACTAGAAGAACAGTTGCGGGAGCAAGAAGAAGAGGCGTTACGGCTGACAGCAGACCTGCGGCTAAAAGAGAAAAAGCTGCAAGATGATATTTTGGCAACAGCTCAAGAAATCCAGCGCTGGCATGTGCGAATTGATAAGGCAAAAGCTGCGGGTCGCTGGGATTTAGTAAAACCTGCCGAAGAACGAGAAGCTGCTCTCTTGCGAGAAGGAAATCAACTCTGGGGCCAAATGCAAGGGCTGAAGGATCGTTTGCAACAAACCCAAGAACTACAACGCAAAATTCAAGCGCGTCGTCAAGAAGTGAAGTCTAAGGCGACTGAGGCCGAAGCTGCCCGCGCTGCTGCTCAAGCTCAAAGTAGTGACAGTTGGCAATCAATCGGCTGGCACCGCAGCGACACCTATTTACACAACGCCGCCGACCCTCTAGAAGCTCAATTTAAGCGTTGGGAAATGGACGAAGAATTAGACCAAATGAAGAAAAATATGGGGCGCTAAATTACCTATTTCTTCAGAACCAAAACGCTATATCTGAAATATTAAAGCTTGAGATTGCTCGCTAACTCTTCACGCTCTCTTCGCAACCGCTTCACTTATGTGTGAATAGAATTATACAGATAGCGAAATTTTTTCTGCGAGTTTTCCACAACTACATGAATAGCGAAGATCAAGCTGAAGGCTCTCCGTTGGCTGCTAGTGCATCTTTTTATGCGAATGGAGACGCTCGATTTGTCTCTCAAAATGTGCGAGACATTGGCTCTCAGTTTCAAGCGAAGGTAGATCCAAACAGCAATAGCTTTCAAGCTTGTAAAGAGGGCTTTGCCTTTGAGTATTTAGACGCAATGGATCAGCAGGTTCGACTAGGAGGTAAATACCAAGTTGAAGTGCCTGATGTTAACACCAAAAACTCTCCTGATATTCGTATTAGATCCAGAGCTTCAGGTGAAATTCTTCGAGAGCAGCAGTTAAAACGTAGTGCTAAAGCAGCGAACCGGGCTGTTAAAAGTGGTGTATATGGAGAGCAGGAAGTCAGAACGCCTCAAGGTCAAGGCAAGCAACCACAGAATCCCAACATCAAAGAATCTAATGTTTCTGCTGCTGAAGTAACGAAGGGCACTAATAATCCTCAGCAGGCAATTCGTGAACATCAGTTTAAAGCTGCGATCGCTGAGATTGGTAATGCTGCTGCAATTGGGGCAATTACTGTGGCTGTGGCTTCAGCACTAATGTCAGGTTTGGAGCATTTCCTCGCAGTTGAGCGTGGTGAAATAGAGCTGGACGAAGCAGTTGGAGCCGTGGTTGTTTATACACTGCCAGGCGCGCACGCCGGGGGGGCGGGCAGTGCTGTTTTTTGTGCAAATCCAGCCAGTGTGCCAGCCCTAAATACAGTG
>CBIHQL010000668.1:0-2624 GCA_966211855.1 uncultured bacterium | reverse complement strand
AGCCACTTTGAGAATGCGATCGGTTGCCCGTGCCGACAGCCCCAACTTGCGAATGGCGTTTTCTAACAGCGATCGCGCCGTGTCATCCAACTGGCACCACTGCCGCAAATGCCGACTTTGCATATCCGCGTTACAGCGCAGTTTCGGCTCTGCTTGAAACCTGACTTGGGCGCGATCGCGAGCCACTTGCACCCGTTCTCGCACCGACCCTGAAGGCTCTCCGGTCGGTTGTTGAGTAATTTCTTCGGGCTTCAGGCGATTTACCGCCACTTGCAGATCAATGCGATCCATCAACGGCCCTGAGAGTTTGGCCCAATATTGTTCTCGCTGCCGAGGCGAACAAGTACAAGGCTGAATCGTGTCGCCAAAGTAACCACAAGGGCAAGGATTAGTACTCGCCACCAAGGTAAACTGCGCCGGAAACGAGACTGATTGGCGCGTCCGGGAGATAGTCACCTGCCCATCTTCGAGTGGTTGACGCAGAAACTCTAAAACATCGCGTTTAAACTCGGTAAGTTCGTCGAGAAACAGCACACCCCGATGCGCCAGAGAAATTTCACCAGGTCTAGGAAAGCTGCCACCCCCAACCAGAGATGGCCCCGATGCCGAATGATGCGGGCTACGAAACGGGCGATCGCTGACTAAAGTTCCTCTTTCTTTCAGCAACCCCGCCACTGAGTGAATTTGCGTGACTTCTAAAGCTTCACTGAACGCTAAGGGTGGCAAAATGCCTGGTAATCGTCGCGCCAACATTGTTTTACCGCTACCGGGTGGCCCGACAAAAATCAAGTTGTGTCCACCTGCCGCTGCAATCTCTAGCGCTCGTCGCCCGTGAGCTTGCCCTTTGACATCTTGCAAATCTTGACCGCTTTGGGTGAAGTGCAACACCTCTGCGTGCTGGTCTAGCTTGACGGGTTGGTGGCGCTCTGGGCAGTTGAGAAAATCAGCCACATCTGCCAAATGCTTGAAGCCATAGACCGCCAAGCCTTGCACCACAGCCGCTTCTCTGGCGTTATCAATCGGTACGACTAAGCCAGCCATACCCAACTGTTGAGCTGCCGCCGCGATCGGCAATACCCCGGCTACAGGCCGCAATGCTCCATCCAGCGAGACTTCACCGAGAAATAAGTAGTCACCTAATAACTCGGCGCTCACTTGCTCTGAAGCAGCCAGAATGCCAATACTAATCGGCAGGTCAAAGCTGGGGCCTTCTTTGCGCAAATCCGCAGGAGTTAAGTTGATCACAATTTTGCGCATTGGGAAGGCGTAGCCCGCATTCTTTAACGCGGCTTTTACCCGTTCTCGCGACTCCTGAACTTCAGTTCCGGGCAAGCCAACCACAACAATTCCGGGTAAACCACCCGAAACATCGACTTCTACCCCAACTTTGACGGCATCAATCCCAACTAAGGACGCACTCCAAATTCTGGCAAGCACTCAAAAGGTTCCTGAAACGCTCATGCCAGTAGAGTGCCCGCGATCGCCCTTTGCTCAACAAACTGCTCCAATTCTTAGCCCATAAAAGGGAGGGCTCCCGGCTATGCATCTCACCAGGAACCCAGAGCACGCGCTAGATCGGTGTAGCTACACCTAGATTCGTTAACGAAAGATCAACAGAGAAAACAGGGAGAAGCGAACGAGGAGTTATAGTTCCTTTTCCAAATCAGGTTCTGAAGGGCGAGGTTCTCCAGCGAAGTAAGCCCAGGTGCCAATCGTAGCTCCTAATAACCAACCCGTAATTAATGCGAGTGTTGATGTCAGCATAGGTTCTCCTTTGAGTAAAAGTACTCATTGGTGTATCTGCTTGATCTCAACCTAGCAATGGGATCAGATAGCTGCAACATTTCTTAATGAGGAATCCAAAGGTTTTACATATCGAGACAAAACTCTCACAGGCTAGTGGCACGTGTACAAAAATTCGATCGCCCTATGCTTGGGTGGGCTTGCTTCAGAAGGATTGCTAAAGATTTTTGGAACAGATTAAGAGTCTGAGAAAGCCTCGTTTGCCGCTGCCAATCTGAGAGCTAGCTGAAGCGTTTGGAGAATAGCGATCGCCCCTTAAAATGCAGCTAGTCTCCCAAGCGTTTTGGATATGACCGAAACAAACGACACCATTTTCGGCAAGATCATTCGCCGCGAGATTCCCGCTGACATTGTTTACGAAGACAACCTGGCTTTAGCCTTTCGGGATGTCAACCCCCAAGCCCCTGTCCATATCTTGGTGATTCCCAAAGAAGCGATCGCCCACCTTTCTGATGCCGAATCTCAGAATCATGCCTTGTTGGGCCACCTGATGCTCACCGCCAAGCGAGTCGCCGAACAGGTTGGCTTAACAAACGGTTACAGAATTGTGATTAACAATGGCCCCGATGGTGGGCAAACCGTATCTCACTTACATCTCCACATTCTCGGCGGACGACCCATGCAGTGGCCCCCCGGTTAACTAAACCCCTTACTGGAGAAATTCTGAAAAGGTACTTTACAAACCTCAATGAAGAAATTAATCTAATAGGTAAGTAGGGACTCCCCTACTTGTTTAGATATGTAAATCAAGCACTCATCGAGATCTATGACGACTACTCTACAGAGACGCGAAAGCGCCAACCTGTGGGAGCAGTTCTGCA